>JAFGFV010000014.1 GCA_016930895.1 Spirochaetales bacterium
ATCGTCCCATGAACCCTCCTATTCCAATCTCCGGACAGCTCCCGGCCTGGCGACGCCCCCGCCCCGGGTCGCTCCCCTATCAGCGGCCCTGGGGTAGCTCCCCTATCCGCGGCCCCGCAGGGCCTTGCGCACGAAGGTGGCCACCCGGGAGGTCCGCCCACCTCCCCGGCTGCGCTCTTCACTGCGGACCGCCGTGGAGACCACCTCTTCCTTTCCGACCACGCAGATCACGTTGGACAGCTCGTTGTTCCGGTTGAGCACGGGATAGCAGGTGATCGGGTCCCGCTCCGTGCCTTCGACGATCTCCACGTGCTCCTTTTCCAGTCGCGACACCACGCCCTGGAAATCCAGCCCTTCCACGACCTCTGCCACGAACCGGCCGCTCAGCTCGGAACGCGCCTGGCCTAGTCTCTCCGCGGCTCGCGGGCTCACCCCGGTGAGCTTGCCCGTGATGTCGGTGACCAGCACCGAGAGGCGGACATTGTTCAGGAGAAAGGCGTTGATCGCTGCCAGCGAGCTGATGCGCAGCGAACGTTTCTCGTTCAACTCCGCCAGCCGCTCGTTCAGGCTCTGGATGCGGCTCCCCAGGGGGCCGAGGCGCTTGAGGCTCTCCTGGAAGGAGTAGCTTCCGTGGCGAGCGATGTCGATCACCTTGTCCAGCTCCCGGGTAATGTTGCGGCTGCGCAGCACCACCGACACCAGGAACACCGCCAGCACGATTGCCACGACGATAGCCAGGTACAGAAGACCCTCGCCTCTGAGCTTGAGCTCGGTCGTCTCGACTCCGGCGGCCTCCCGCAGCAGCAGGTAGCCGCGGGCTCCCAGGAACACGGCCGAGCCGCATACCGCCAACAACAGCACGAGGACGAGGAACTTGCGGATCAGAATCACGTCATGGGCTCCATACGCCACGCCCGCTGCGGCGGCGCTAGCTGACCTCTTTGAAGGCCTCGATGTCCGAGTTGCGCCCCACCAGGATCAGGATGTCGTCGGTCAGCAGGACGTCGTCCTTGGTTGGAAGGATGACCCGCTCCTCCTTGACCGGGTTGCCCTCCTCGTCCACGTTGGTCTTGAAACGCTCGATGGCGATGACGTTGACCCGGTACTCCTGGCGCAGGTTCAGCCGCTCCAGGGACTTGCCGGCCATGCTTTCGGGAACATAGAGCTCGACGATGCTGTAGTCCTCCGTGACCGGGATCGTCTCGAGCACCTCGGTGGTCAGGAGCCTCGAGGCGACCCTCTGCCCTTCCTCGATCTCCAGGTTGATGACCTCGTTGGCCCCGATCTGGCGCAGCACCCGCATGTGAATGTCCGACACCGCGCGGGCGATGATGTAGGGGACTCCGATGTTCTTGAGCAGCGCCGTGGTCAGAATGCTCGCCTCCACGTCGTCGCCGATGGCCACGATGGCGATGTCCACGTTCTCCAGAGGCGCGCTGCGCAGGGCATCCTCGTCGGTGGAGTCCAGCACCATGACCTGACTGACCTCGTCCTTGATCTTCTCGATGGGCTGAGGGCGGTTGTCAAAGGCAATGACCTTCCCCCCCTTCTCCCCCAGGACGCGGCACACCTCGTTGCCGAAGGCCCCGAGACCGAACACGGCGAACACCTTTTCTTTGGCCATACCTGCAAGCGCTCCTGTAGCCTGATCGGCCCTCCCGCAGCCCGATCGGATCTCCTCAACCGATCAATATATCACCCACCGGGTACCGCACCTGCACCTTTCGGGCCCGCTGGGCGGCCCCGGCCAACAGGGTCAGCGGACCCACACGGCCTACGAACATGAGCACTATGATAACACATTTGCCGACGTTGGAAAGCTCTGAGGTGATGCCTGCCGACAGCCCTACCGTTCCAAAGGCCGACACAGTCTCGAAGCAGATCTTCACGAACGGGGCATCCTCGCTCAAGGAGAGGATCAGCATCCCCGCGAGCACCGACAACAGCCCGAACAGCAGGATCAGCAACGCCCGCAGCACCAGGTCCTTGGCTAACGAGTAGTTGAACAGCGTGACCTCCTGCCGGTCCCGCAGCAGGGAGCGCACGTAGCCCAGGAACAGGGCAATGGAGTTGATCTTGACGCCCCCGGCGGTGGAACCCGAGGCTGCGCCGATGAACATGAAGACCATCATCAGCAGGTAGGTCGGGTTGCGCAATCCGCCGAACGGGACCGTGTTGAACCCCGCCGTACGGAGCGTCACGGACTGGAAGAAGGCCGACAGGTACTGCGTCTTCAGATCGTAGCCCGCCAGGACGTGCCTGTGCTCGAAGGCGTAGATCAACAGCGTTCCCAATCCCAGGAGAATGGCCGTCCCCGCCAGAACCACCCGGGTGTTGAGGCTGAACGAGCGGGCCAGGACCCGGGAACCGCCACCCCGCTTCCCGAAGAGCCTGCGCAGCCGTTCGGCTCCGCGGTCCCGAAGATCCACGATCACCACGAAGCTCAAGCCCCCCGCGATGATCAGGGCGCAGACCACCAGGTTGACGAGGGTGTTGGAGCTGAAGCCCTCCAGGCTGTCGGAGAAGAGGGAGAACCCCGCGTTGCAGAAGGCCGACACGGCGTGGAACACCGCCGTGAACGCGGTCTGCAGGCTGAAACCGAGGGCAGGGGCAAAGCCGAGCAGCAGCAGCACGGCGCCCACCGCTTCGATGGACAGGGTGATGTAGAGGATCGCGGTGATGCTCCTGCCCAGATTCCGCATGTCCTTTTCGCTGGTCATGTAAGCGATCAGGAACTTGTCTTCGATGCTCAGGGAGCGCCGGAGAATGAAGGCCATGAAGAACGACAGGATCATGATCCCCAGGCCCCCGATCTGAATCAGAAGCAGGATCACGATATGGCCGACCGTGGAGAAGGCCGTGGCGGTGTCCACCACGATCAGGCCGGTAACGCAGACCGCGGAGGTGGCCGTGAACAGGGAATCCAGAAAGCTCAGGGTCGAGCGGTTCGGGGTATTGAACGGCAGCATCAGCACGATCGTCCCCGTGACGATCACCAGCACGAAGCTCAGCACGACCGTGCGGGCAGGGTGGGCCGTCAGACCGCGAACGAACGCGGCGAGCTTGCGGATCCTGCCGAACACCTTGAGGATCACGAAGATGTTACGCACGATGATCAGCTTGCCCGGGAGGTTGCCGTACAGGTAGCTCTCCGTGGAGAAGAACAGATACTTGCTGTATGCAAAGAGCGCGGAGAAGCCCAGCAGGAACAGCAGGTCGAACAGGTGCTCCTGCACGAAGCCTTTCCGGTCCTGGGCCCGGGCCGCCTCCAGCACGATCTCGACGATGAACAGCCCCAGGACGGCAAAGTCCAGCACGTTCGTGAAGATCACGGTGAACCGGTTCTGCCACTGTCCCTGCTCCACGAACAGGGACACCACGCTCAGCAGAAGCGTCAGCAGGACCAGGACGTTGACCTTGATCCGGGGACGGACCCGGGTGAGATGCCTCTCCAGTCCCGGCATGGCAGCTACTATACCATAGGGCCCTGGGCGGTCAAGGCGCGCGGGAACAAGCCGCATGCCCGCTCCCCCGGCCCGCCGGCTCCCACGGGCTGCCGCCTCCCGCGGCCCGCCGGCTCCCACGGGCTGCCGGCCGGGTACCTCACCAGCCGCCGAACAGGTCGTCCCAGTAGCGGGCCGCGGCCTGCGCCTGGTCCGCCGGGACCTCCCGCGGAAAGGGTAGAGTTTCGCGCTCGGCCAGGTCCACGAGAAGCGCGGCCGAGGCGTCGATGACCCGGCCAATCAGCTCCGGAGACACCCGGCTCAGGTCGTCGTCCGGGCGGTGATGGAAGAAGCGCCCCGCCTTGCAGTTCCAGCGGATCAGGGTGGCTGCGGGCACTCCGGCCGCCGCGAACGGGAAATGGTCCGCGTACGGCATCACGGCTGTGGACACGGCGGTGTACAGGCCGCGCTCGGCGAAGCGCTCGCGCAGGTGTTCCGTCATCCCGGCGGGCCCGGCCGCAGAGAGCTCGAACCAGCCCAGGTGCGACCCGAAGGAGTCGAAGTTGAGCATCAGGGCTCCCCTCGCCTCGAGCTCCCGCCGATGCCGACGGACGTGCTCTGCGCTGCCGACCGACAGCTGCTCCTCGGCCCCGAAGCTCACCAGGCGCAGGCTCCTGCGCAGCGGCGTCACCGGGGCAAGGAGCCGGGCCAGCTCGAGCACGGCAACGGTCCCGGTGGCGTTGTCGTCGGCCCCGGGGCTATCGGCCTGGGTGTCGTGGTGACCGCCAAGGATCAGGAGCTCACCCCCATCTTCCCGCCCGGGGAGGTCGGCTACCACGTTGTGCGAGACCCCCTCGGTCATGCCCCCCGCCACCCGCAGCCTGGCCGCGGAGGCCCCCCGCTCGCGCCAAGACCAGGCGGCCATGTAGGGCACGTTGACGGTGGGCACCGCGCCCAGGGCGGCGGTATACGCCGGAAACATCCCGTCGGCCAGCGGCACATCGCCGGGATAGCGCACATCCACGAACAGCAGGAAGGCCGGTTGGGCGTCCATCAGCCGGCGGTACTGCTCCCGGGACTCGATGTGGCTCCCCAGATGGACGACCGCCCGGCCGCGAAGGTGGGAGAGATCCCCCCGGGCGTACTCCGCGGGGGCCTCGAAGTAGCACAGCGGCGCTTCCCGCCACTGCCCCCCGGTGCCGGGAGTGTTGCTGAACAGCGAGCAGGGAAACCGCTGCCAGGCGCCGTCGATGCGCACCTCCAGCTCCTCGCTCTGGACGCTGCGCTGCCGAACCGGGAACTCCTCCACCCGCACCCGCGCCCCGCTCGTCCTGAGGCGGTCGGCCACGAAGTCGACGGCCCGCCCCTCCCCCTCGCTTCCTGCCAACCGAACGCCGATTTCCTCGGCCAGGATCTCGAGCTCCCGCCGGATGCGGTCGACGCTGGCCGCTTGAATCTGTTTCATCTGAATCCCTGTTCGCTGTCGCGGTAGAATCGGCGCCAGTATAGGAAATCACGGTCGCTTCGTCCATGCGCGGGCAGACCGACGGTAGTCCAGACCCACCCGCAGCCGTCCCCCGGGTTGACGGCGGCTGCGAAACCTTCCAGACTGGGGGAGGCCATGACCCTCGAGCTGCGCCCTGTTCCGCTCCGCGAGCTGGACGGCGGCGACAACCTCTTCCAGACCTGCTTCTGGGGGCTGTTCAAGTCGCACTTCGGCTGGACTCCCCACGCTTTCCGCTACGGCGGCACCAGCGACTCGGGGACGCTGCTGGCCCTGAGCCGCGACACGGGGGGCGGCCTCGGCATGGCCTACGTGCCCCAGGGCCCCGACTTGCCGCTCCCCTGGCCCAAGCAGGGACGCTTCCTGGAGGCCCTTTCGCGGGCCCTGCGGCCTCACCTGCCGTCGGGCTGCGTGTTCCTGCGCTACGATCTGCCGTGGGAGACCCCCTATGCGGCCGAAGCCGCGCCGGATGCCTTCGGCGACCCCCGCCCGGCCCCTCCCGTCCGCGAGATCCGCATGAACTTCGGCACCGCGGACTGGAACCTGCGCAAGGCCCCCACGGACCTCATGCCCCCCGACACCGTGCTCGTGGATCTCCGCGGCGAGGATGCCCACCTTCTGGCCCGAATGACCTCCACGACCCGCTACAACGTGCGCATGTCGGCGCGCCGGGGCGTCTCGGTCCGCTCGGCATCCCCGGCGGAGCTGCCGGTCTGGTACCGCCTGTACGAGGCCACGACCCGGCGGCAGGGCATCGAGCGCCACCCCCTTGCCTACTTCCGGACCCTTCTGGGCGTGGCGGACACGCCGGGAGCCGGGACGGCGGACATCCGCCTGCTGCTGGCCCGGGTGCGCGACTCCGTGGCCGCGGGGATGCTGCTGGCCCTGCAGGGTCGGCAGGCGACGTACCTGTTCGGGGCTTCCTCGCTTCGCAACCGCGCCGTTGCCCCGTCCCATCGCCTGCAGTGGCGGGCCATGAAGCTGGCCCGGGAGCAAGGCTGCACGAGCTACGACCTGTTCGGCATTCCGCCCTCCCGCAATCCCTCGCATCCCATGCACGGGCTGTTCCGGTTCAAAACCGGCTTCGGAGGCAGAATCCTGCGCCGCCGGGGCTGCTGGGACTATCCCTTCGATCCGAAGCTCTACGAGCAGGCGCGGGGCCTGGAGCTCGCCGGCGAGGGCTTCCACCGCAGGGAGGGCTAGCCCCCGTCCAGGATCTTGACCACGTGCTGGTAGCGCGCCTGCAGCTCCCGCCGGTCCAGGTCCTCCGCGATCAGGCGCTGGCCGACGCTGCGGATCATGTCGGCCTGGCGACGGATCGCCTGCCGGGCCGTCCGGGTGGTGACGAAGCCCGCGACGGCGCTAGCCGTCTCGAGCAGGCGGATGCTCACCGCCACGTTCCCGGCGGCGTTCTGCCGGATCTGGTTGAAGGCCGTGTCCAGAAAGCCTTCGAAGGTGAAGGACCGGAGCACCAGGCGCAACCGTCCCGCCTCATCGTAACGGTAGCTGGAAGGAATGCTCTTCTGGGCGATGTGCACCAGGGCCGCCCCGAGACGATCGATGCAGGACATGGCGAGAAAGGGGTCGTTCACGCCCGGCGACAGGGCCCGAACGGCCACCGCGACCAGCTGGTTGACGGCGTACTCCAAGTCCTGGATCCAGCTGGGATGCGCGCCGAGCACGAAGCCCTTGTTGATCGCTTCGGCCGCCTTCTCC
Source organism: Spirochaetales bacterium (assembly GCA_016930895.1). The sequence continues at coordinate 6,664 of JAFGFV010000014.1, forward strand.
TCGAGCGGCTTCCGGGGCCAGACGGCAACCAGGCCCCTGTCCGGTGGCACGAAGTCTCCGGGCTTGTACTCCACCCGGAGGATGCAATCCTGCTCCACGGCGGTGCTCAGCAGTGCCGCGTAGTCGACCTGCTGCAGGTACCCGCTGCGGGAGTCCGGCACGATCTGCAGTTCCTCCTCGAATCCTTCCGGGATGTCCTCCTCCCTGCGCAGGCGCGTGTCGGCGTTTCCCCGGTAGCGGCTGTCGGGCAGGAGGCGCTCGATGGCCCGGTCCAACTCCCGGGCCACGGAGGCAACGACCTTCTCGGCATGGATCGAGGCGCTGGCGTGGTGGACAAAGTAGACCAGGACCCCGATGCTCGCGATGGTCAGGGCAATTCCAACCGCCACGGAAAGGTGCGGAACGAAGCCGGCGGAATCCGAATCCCGGATGGTGCGGAGAACCAGAACGCAGTAGATGAAGGTGGACACAAAGGTCCCCAGCACCACCTGGGTCCCCGTGTCCCGCAGGAAGTTGTCCAGCAGGCGGGCGCCGAACTGGCTCGAGGCGATGGACAGCGCCACGATCGTGATCGAGAAGCTCACTCCGCCGATGGTGATCATCGAACCGGCTACCGTGGACAAGAGGGTCCGCGCCCCTTCCGGTCCGCCGGAGTACAGCCACGCCGCGGTCTCGGGCGTGCCGCCCACGCGCTGGTCCAGGGCCACCATCAGCAGGGACAATCCGATCGCCCCCAGCGTCATGAGCGACGGCAGGAACCAGTACGTGGAGCGCAGGCGATCGAGGAAAGCGATCAGCTTCTTCATGACACTTCATTCTCGTATCCCCGGCGGCCCCTGTCAACGCCGCCCTCCCTGCACGGCTCGGCGCCGTGGCCGCACGGGCTCGAGGGGGGCGCGAACGCGCCAAAAAGGTGTTTGGATTTACGGACGCCGCGCGGTACACTACTTTGATATGACAGGGGGGTAGCCATGAAGAAGCTCGTATTCGCAGCGCTGACAGCGCTCGTGGTACTGTCCATTCTCAGCGGCTGCGGCAGCATGTACGGCCGCGGCAAGGGGCCGATCGAATCCTTCGTGTTCCTGGCCGCCAAGAACCCGGAGCTGCCCCAGAACGTAGCCGGGGTCATCGTCGAGCGCCCGGACCCCAAGGATATCATGGTGGTGGTCCCACCGGGCACTTTCGTGCGCAGCCTGGTCGCGACCATCTCCTTGAACACCGAGGCCACGATCACCGTGATCTCCAGCGGCAGCCCGGTGCTCCAGGAGAACGGCGTCACGCCGAACGACTTCTCCACCCCGGTGCTCTACTCGGTCGCCGTGCCCGGGGACAAGAAGCCCTGGGAATACCGGGTCACTGTCCGGGAAGCCGACACGGACGCGCGCCTGGCGAGCCTGAGCTTCCCCGACGGATACGCCCTCGAGCCGGCGTTCAACCCCGCCGTGAGCTCCTACTCGGTGGAGGTGCCGTACGCCGCGTCCACGGTCAAGGTCGACGCGCGAGCGCAGAGCAGCTACCTCAAGAGCATCACGGTTGACGGTCGAGCAAACCCGGGGGCCGCGGTTACCGCGACCGTGGACTTTGCCTCCGTTCAGGAGCGGACCGTGGTCATCGAGACCTTGGCCGAAGACGGCGTGTCCGCCGAGCAGTACTCTCTGAGGATCCGCCGCGGTGAGCCGGACCGCAACGCCGCGCTCGCGGGGCTGGAGCTCAAGGAGGGGACCCTGTCTCCGGCGTTCTCGCCGGCCCGATTGACGTACCAGGCCCAGGTGCCCTTCGAGACCCAGAAGCTCACGGTAATCGCCCCCGCTCAAAGCGAGGTCGCCGAGATCACGCTCCAGGATGCGCAGCCCGACGCCCCGCCGCTCAAGGTGACCGGCGACACGGGCTCCAGGACCGGGGCCCTGGTCGAGTTCGCGACCGGCGAGCGCCTGCCGCTGCTGCTGCGGGTAACCGCGCAGGACGGAAGCATCCGGGAATACCGGATCGACGTGCTGAGGGCCGCCCCGGACCGCAACAACCTGTTGGCCACTCTGAGCATTCCGGGCGCTGCCCTGACCCCGGCCTTCGCGGCCAATCGCGTGGCGTACGTGGTCGCGGTGCCCTTCTCGACCCAGCAGGTCACCATCGCCGCCAAGCCGCAGAGCCGATACGCGAGGATGGGCCTCGGCCCCGTTTCCGCGGAACAGGGCTCTCTGGCGGTCGAGGGGAACGTGGCCACCGAGCAGGGGGCCCGGCTCGCCTTCGCCACGGTGGACCGCCTGCCGGTGTTGCTGACCGTCACGGCTCAGGACGGCAGCGAGCGGGCGTACACCCTGGAGGTCACGCGCTCGGACCCCGACAGCAACGCCAACCTGGCTTCGCTCACGGCCACCGAGGGTTTCCTGGTGCCGGCGTTCTCGCCCAAGACCGTGTCGTACACCCTGAGCCTGCCGGCCAGCGCGGCCAGCGTACAGCTGTCGGCGACCACCGAGAGCCCGGTGGCGGCCGTAGGGGTTCTGGACGACCCGTCAGTCCAGCCGGTCGCCGCCTTGACCCTCCCCCTGAGCGTGGAGGCGGGCCAGAGCCGGGTCATCAGCCTGATCACGACGGCGGAAGACGGAACCCAGAAGCTGTACCGGCTCTCGGTCAAGCGTGACGCCGCGGCGGCTGCGGCCGACAGCAATGCCCTGCTCATGGCCCTCCAGATCGTCGGCGCCCGCCTGGAGCCTGAGTTCGCACCGACCGTGAGCGTCTACTCGGCGAGCGTGGGCCAAGACACGGAATCGGTGACCGTGGCTGCGCTGCCCCAGAGCCCGACCGCCAAAGTGCTGGTCGACGGGCAGCCCCTGGAGCCTGCCGGACGGAGGATCGCCATGGCCCCCGGGTTCACCCGGGTGATCCAGATCGAGGTCAGGGCCGAGGACGGCAGCGTGTTCCGCTACACGGTGCAGATTTCCCGGCCGGCGGCCGGCACCTCCTCGACGGGTTCGGGCGATGCGCACGCCACCTCGCCTCAGGAGGATCCCGCCTCGCTTCCCGGCGGTCCGCCCCCGGGCTTCGGGGACGGCGTCGCCCGCGTGCTCGTGGAGGCCCGGAACCTCCGCCTCCAGGACCGCGAGATGGCGGCCATGAGCGCCGCCGGAGACCGGATCGGCTCCCAGGCGGAGATCACGGTCCGGTACTACCGGAGCGACACCGTGGTGGCCCGCCAGTTGACCGCTGCAAGCCCCAAACAGCAGGGCAAGAGCTGGACCGTGAGCCTGAGCGCACGGACAGGCCCCTTCAGCGTAGAGTACGGGCGTCTGGTGGAGGTCCAGACGGCCATCCGGACCGGCGGCGGGAGATACCTCTACTACACGGTCGCCGCACCGGCGGAAGAGGCACTGAGCCTCCAGATCCCGTTCCTGCTCTACGGTCCC
>JAFGFV010000015.1 GCA_016930895.1 Spirochaetales bacterium
ATCAAGGTCACCAAGATCGTGGACGACAAGGAAGTGCTGCTGGCCATGCTCAAGAGCGGGGACATCTTCGGAGAGATGGCCCTGCTGGAGAATAAGCCCCGCTCGGCCTCCGGAATCGCTCACGAAGACACCACCGTCATGGCGGTGAACCGGGCCAACTTCCAGCGCATGGTCCAGACCCAGCCGCAGCTGATCACCCGCCTGACCCAGCTCTTGGCCGAACGCATCTGGGTGGCCTACCGCCAGCTGGCCAACAGCATCATGACCATACCGGTCGGGAGGCTGTACGACCGGCTCCTGCTGGAGATGGAGAAGAAGCGCGACGTGCCCCTGCCCGGGGCACCCTATTCCTTCGACTTCGGCCCCAAAGAGCTCATCAACATGGTGGGCATGTCCATGGAAGAGGGAAAAGGGGTGCTGCAGCAGCTGTTCGAGAACAAGAAGATGAAGCTGGTCGAAAACAAGATCGCCGCCACCGACGCGGGGGAGATCCGCTCGCAGGCGGAGTACTTCAAGAAGATGGAGAAGATCCAGCGCTCCCGCCAGGAAGGCTCCGCCAAGACCCGATAGCCGGGCTCTAATAGACCCCGAGTACCTTGAGGTCCTCCCAGGAAGCGGTGTAGCTCTCCAGCTCGCCGCTCGCCTCCTCGTGGAGCCGCTGCAGCGAGGGGATGTCCGAGCGCTGGATCGTGCGCCCGGCGGGGTCCATCTGGTTCAGCTCGATGATCCCCTTGGACAGGGCCAGGTGGTAGAAGTCCAGGTTGCCGAAGTAGTACTGCCCGGGATTGACCTCCGGGGGCAGCGGCACGCGGGTCTTGCCCTCCCCGAGCATGGGGTCGACGGGTATCCAGCCCACCGTCTCCACGTAGAACTCCGCCCAGTAGTGCCTGCTCGAGTTGAGCTCCCGGTCGATCAGGTAGCCCGCCACCGGGCGGGCCGGCACCCCGGTGCTGCGCGCCAGCGCGCAGAACAGCAGGGAGTACACGACCGAGCTCCCCTCCCGGCTGCCGTCCACCACCGTCAGGATGTCCCGCTCCAGGGAGTCCGGCGCCGGCTCCAGACGGCGGATCACCCAGTTGTACAGGGCGATGGCCTTGCGGTAGGGGTTTCGCTCCCGCCCCACGATCGCGGCGCCCAACTCCCGGATGCGCTCCGCGTCCGCCGGGATGAGCGGGTCCGAGACCGTGTAGCGCTTGTACAGGCGCCGGGCCGTGTCGTACTGGAGCGGGACCCGGGCGATGTTGACCTTGGTCTCCACCGAGTAACGGTCCACCATGAAGCTCTGCAGGACCCTGCCGGAGACCCCGCTCTCCGGGGTCTCGAGCCTGAACAGCTTGACCCCGTTGACGTCATCGAACAGAGGCTCCGGCTCCTGGGCCACCAGCTGGATCTCCCGCTGCTCCGGCCCCTCGAGCACCTTCGGGACCCACAGGTACAGGCTCCCCGGGCCCCGGGTAACCACGTCCTTGACCTCGATGGCGTACTGCACCGAGTAGGTCCGCTTCTCGGGGAACAGCTTGGTCCCGACCTCCCCCTCGACCTCGATGTAGACCGCGTTGCTCTGCCCCTTGTCGGTGGCCACCAGGACCGCCCCGGAGGAGGCCCCGTCAGGGATCCGCACTTGGATCTCGCGGTCGCTCCACTGCGCGTAGTCCAGATCGTACTCCACCGCCGGGAGCATGGAGGCGGGCTCGACCGCCCCCGGGCGGTCCGCGGTCACCGTGTGGGTCTGGTCCCCCGTGACCCAGGTGAACAGCACCCGGGAGCTGCCCCGCTGAAGCCCGAAGTTCATACCGCTCACCGTCAGCAGGGTGCCCACCGGTCCGGCCGGGGGGTCCACCGCCTGCACGTACGGCTGCCCCGGTTGGCCGGGGCCCGACAGCACCACCGGGATCTGATCACGGTTTGTGAACAGAATGCCTCGGCTCCTGCCGTTCTTGGTGACCACCCGCACCATTCCGGAGATCACGTCCTCGGGAATCCGCACGCTGATCCGGTTGTCGCTCCACTCGAGGTAATCCGAGGATACCGGGGACAGACCGGCAAGGATGACCTGCCCCCCGTCGCGCGCGTCGCCGAAGAAACGCCCCGTGATGACCATCACGTCCTCGGGATAGCCTATCCTGGGGGTGATCGAGTCCACCACCGGCGGCCTGCCGGTCATGCGGGAGCTCAGGGCCAGGAACGCGAGCACCCCCACCAGGGCGGCGACGTACATGAACTCCTTTCGCTTGTAGAACGGCCTCGAGGTTTGCTTCTGTTCGTCCATGAATCAGTCTACAACGGGGTCCCGGAGACTCCTCTGGTGCAGCTCCTTGTACGGCTGGACCTCCACCTCCAGTTGTATGGCAAAGGTCTCCTGCTCCGTGGGAAGCTGTGGGGACAGTCCCAGCGGGAAGAACAGCACCTTCTCGCCCCAGCTGACCGGGATGCTCTGTATGGTGGTCAGGTACCTGGTCTTCTGGTCCAGGGCCTCGGACAGCCACACCTGCCCCTGGGCCACGAGCAGCAGGGACCCGTCCTCCTTCTGGTACGGCGTGAAGACCACGTCGATACGGATGTTCTGCCCCACCAGACGGACGGCAACCGAACGCCCCGGCAGGGTGATCTTACGGCTCTCGGAGTTCCACACCGCCGCTTCCCCGGGAGGGAGCACCTTGGCGGTGATGTTCATCTGCAGCGCCTGGTCGATCAGGGACTCGAGATTCGGGTCGTTGAACAGCTCCTCGAAATCGAGCTCCTGCGCCCCGGCGGCGCCGAACAGCAGGGGCAAGAGCAGCGCCACCAGCGCGGCCCGGCGCATCACCGTGCTCCCGTTTGACGGTCCGCCTGGTGGTAGTCGGCAGCCCGCAGCATGCGCGGTTCGCCCATCAGGAGGAAGGTGCTGTCCTCCGGAAGGGTGATGGTAATCGCCTGGTTTGCGCGCTGGTCGTCCAGCGAGCGGAGCAGGGATTCCAGGTCCTTGATGGGCGCGGCCACCTGGACCTCGGTGGTGCCGGCGGGCCCCCGCCGGATGGTCATCCACGGAAGGTTGGGGCGGACCGTGGCGACGACCAGGAACACCCCCAGTCCCAGTACCAGCACCAGCGCGGCGGCCGCGGCCGGAAGAGGAACGGCCACCCGGGTCCGCCAGAAGGAGCGCCCCCTGCGGTAGCTTCGCCACACCCTGGACAGGAGCTCCGCGCGGGTGCGCTCGAAGGCTTCCTGATACTCCGGTTCCCTATCGCCCCGCAGGAGCTCACGCACTCTCCGCAGCTCCTCCAGGCGCCCGCGGCAGGCGCTGCAGGTCTTGAGGTGCTCCTGGATCCGACCGGCCCACGGGGCCTCGACCTCCCCGTCTAGATAGGCGGACAACAGCTCCCCATCAGGACACATACCTACCTTCCTTCATCCCCTCCCAGCACTCACGATAACGCCCCCCTCAGCAACTCCGCCAGCTGCTCTCGGGCTCGAAAGGCCCTCACCTTGACGTTGCCCTCGGTGATGCCGAGGACCTTGCCGATCTCCCGATAGCTCATCTCGCCGTATTCCTTGAGCACGAGCACAACCCGTAGCTTGTATGGCAGTCGTTCCAGGGCCCGCTGCACCGTGCTCCTGGTTTCCTCTTCCAGGACCGCCTCGTCGGCCGGCTGCTCCGCCCTTCGGTCGTTCTTGTCGTATCGCTGGTATGCACGCCGTTCTCTAGCCCGCTTCTTCTCATCGTTCAGAGAGAGATTGCGCAGTACACGAATCAGCCAGTACTTGGTCTGGTCCAGATCCGGAAGCAGCTGGTTGCGTTCGATGTACTTGATGAACGCTTCGTGGCAGAGGTCTTCGGCCCTGGAGGCGCTTCCGGTGATCCGGTACGCCACCCGATACAAGACCGGGTATATGCTCTCATATACTTTTTCAAAGAGGAGACTCTCCGCGTGACCCTCATGCACCATATTAAACAACGATTCCCCGGCCCACGTTACGCAAAAAGGACGTCAAACTTCACTCTTTTTCCCGCCGCCACCGCACGCCCTCGGGCGTGTCCTCCAGGGCGATCCCCCGGCGCGCCAGCTCATCCCGGATGGCGTCCGCCCGGGCAAAGTCCCGGCGCTGGCGGGCCTCGGTCCGCTCCGCGATCAGCGCCTCGAGCTCCGGCTCGAGAGGCGCCGCCTGCCCGGGCCGGATCCGCTCCAGCCCCAGGCCCAGCACCCGGTCCATCTCCAGCGCTCCGGCCAGCTTCGCCGCGGGCGCGGCTTGGGACTTGATGAGGCCCCACAGCTCGGACAGCGCCTTGGGGACATTCAGGTCCGCGGCCACGTCCTCCCGAAACGCCTGCAGCGCGGCGGCAGCCGACGGGTCGGCCGCCGCTTCGCGGGTCGAGGACTCCGCCGCTTCGGGACCTGCCTCCTCCAGGAGGCGCTCGATCCGTTCCTCCAGGTTCTTGCGGGCGCTGCGCGCCCCCTCCAGGGCCTCCCAGCTGAACTGCAGCGGCGAGCGATAGTGGGCCCCCAGGCAGAAGTAGCGGTAGTCCAGGGGAGCAAAGCCCCGTTCCCGCAGGGCCGCCAGGGTCAGGAAGGTCCCGGCGGACTTGGCCATCTTGCCCTTGTCCATGACCAGGAACTCCCCGTGAAGCCAGTAGCGCACCCAGGGCTTGCCGGTGGCGGCCTCCGACTGGGCGATCTCGTTGGTGTGGTGCACGGGAATGTGGTCGATGCCGCCGCAGTGGATGTCGATCTGCTCCCCCAGGTACTTCATCGCCATGGCGCTGCACTCGATGTGCCAGCCCGGGTACCCCCGGCCCCAGGGGGAGTCCCAAAGCATGGCCTGATGCGCGAACTTGGAACGCGTGAACCAGAGCACGAAGTCGTGGGGATTGCGCTTGTGGGGATCGACCTCGATCCGGGCTCCGGCCTTGAGGTCCTCGAGGTTCTGTCCGGCGAGCTTGCCGTAGTCGGGCACCTTGGAGATGTCGAAGTACAGGTTCCCGTCCGCGGTATAGGTATACCCTGCCGCCTCGATGCGGCGGATCAGGTCGATCATGGTGTCGATGTGCTCGGTGGCCCGGCATACCACCGAGGGCATCTCGATGTCTAGAGCCTCGAGGTCGGCGAAAAACGCCCGAGTGTAGTGCTCGGCGATCTCCCAGACGGTCCGCCCCTGCTCGCGGGCGCTCTTGACCATCTTGTCTTCCCCTTCGTCCGCGTCGTCGGTCAGGTGCCCGACGTCGGTCACGTTCATGACCTGGCGGACCTCGTAGCCGAAGTACCGCAAGGTCCTGACGAGCAGGTCCTCGAACAGGTAGGTGCGCAGGTTCCCGATGTGGGCGTAGTTGTACACGGTGGGCCCGCAGGTATAGATCCCGACCCGGGGAGTATCCAGGGGGACGAAGGCCTGCAGCTCTCTGCCCAGGGTGTTGTACAGCCGAAGCGCAGGCAGCGAGCCGGAAGCGCCAACCACCGACGTACTCAAGCTGATCCCTCCTCCTGTGTGATTACCGGCAGCCGCGAGCCGGCGGGGGGCGCGCATCCGACCGCCTCCGGCCTGGCCTTGTGGAACAAAATCCTGTTTGAAGTTAGACTCTGTCTCGTGCAAAACGTAGGGGAATTCCTCGAAAAAATCAAGCTGAGAGGGCGCGCGCACCTCCAGGAGCCCATGAGCGAGCACACCTGGTTCCGGATCGGGGGACCCGCGGATGCCCTCGTCTTCCCGGAGGACCTCGGCGAGCTGGCCCGGCTGTTCGCGGCGGTCAACGCCGAGGGTATCCCCTTCTTCGTGCTCGGCGGCGGCGCCAACATCCTGGTCTCCGACCGTGGGGTCCGGGGGATCGTGATCGACCTGTCCGGGATCACGGGCTGCCGCGTCCAGCCCGACGGGCAGCGCGCCCTGCTCTCGGCCCTGGCCGGCACCCCGGTGGAGCAAGCCTGCGCGCTGGCTCTCCGGGAGGAGCTCACCGGGCTGGAGTTCCTGTCCGGCATGCCCGGGTCGATCGGCGGCTCGGTCTGGATGAACGCGCGCTGCTACGGAAGCTCCATTTCCGACGTGCTCGCGAGCGTGGACTACCTGGATGAGCGGGGAAGCAGGCATACCCTGGCCCGCGAAAGCGGGCAGTACGACTACAAGCGCTCCCCCTTCCAGGGCAAGAGGGTCCTGATCGTGGAGGCCGTCATCGCCCTGACCCGGGGAAACCCGGAGGAGATCCGCGGGCGGATGCAGGAGCACCGCAGGGACCGGGAAGCCAAGGGCCACTTCCGGTATCCCTGCGCGGGCTCGATCTTCAAGAACGACCGGCGCTTCGGCGAGCCCACGGGCCAGATCATCGACGAGCTGGGCATGAAGGGGCTGCGGATCGGAGACGCGCAGGTCTCTGAGCTTCACGGCAACATCATCGTCAATCGGGGCAGCGCCCGGGCCGCCGAGGTGCTGGAGCTCATCCAGCGGATCGAGGCCAGGGTCCTGTCGGCCCGGGGCTTCCAGCTGGAGCGGGAAGTGCGCCTGGTTGGACAGTGGTAAGGAGGAACGGCTCATGAGGGCGTTTCTGGAGAACATGCGGGAGTACATGAGGGACATGAACGACGAGCAGCTCAAGCAGCTGGTCGCCGAAGTCCCCATGGACGAGCTGCTGGAGGTCTGGGATAGCCTCGACGAGGAGGAGGAGCTCAAGATCTTCTCCCTCCTCGACCTGGAGCAGAAGGTCGACCTGATCACCTCGATTCCGGTGTCCAGCCAGGAAGCCCTGCTGGAAAGCCTGACCGGGGACAGCGCCAAGGCCCTGCTGGCCGAGATGGACCCGGATGACCTGGCCGACTTCATCCAGTCGGTGTCGCCGGAAGTTCGGGATGCGGTCTGGAACAATCTCGGGGAGGAAGCCCGGAAGGAGGCCCAGTTCCTGCTCAAGTACGACTACGACGACGCCGCGGGGCTCATGACCACCCGTTACCTGGCAGTGCGGCCCAACCTGAAGGTGGCCACGGCGCTGCGCTGGGCTCGCCGGAGCGCCCGGGAGGTCGAAACGGTGTACTCCATCTACGTGCTGGACCCCCTCAAGCGCCTGCTGGGGGTGGTCTCCCTTCGGGACCTGCTCGCCGCCGACGACGACGCCCTCGTGCAGGACGTCATGGAGAAGAAGGTGGTCACGGTCGACCAGGACACCGACCAGGAGGAGGCGGCCCGGATCCTCGAGACCTACGACCTGATCGCTCTCCCGGTGGTCGACCACTACCATCGGCTGCTGGGGATCATCACCTTCGACGACATCATCGACGTCATCCGGGAGGAGCAGAGCGAGGATGTCTACAGGATGAGCGCAGTGGGCGCGAGCCGGACGCCCTACCTGGAGAGCTCGCTGTGGGCGCTCGTGCGCCGGCGCATCCCCTGGCTGGTCGTCCTGCTGCTGGCGGCCACCCTGACCACCAACGTGATCGCCGCCTATCGCTCGGTGCTCGAGGCCGCGGTGGTGCTCGCCTTCTTCATCCCCATCGTCACGGGCACGGGCGGCAACTCCGGGACCCAGTCCGCCACCCTCATGATCCGGGGCCTGGCCACCGGGGAGCTGCACTTCTACGACGCGGGGCGAATCGTGCTCAAGGAGCTCGCGGTGGGACTGATGATCGGGCTCGGGTTGGGGGTGCTCACGATCCTGCGGGCCATGTTCCTGCCTCCGGCGGTGCCGCTGGCCGAGGCCCTGGCCGTGGGCACCGCCATGTGCTTCGTGGTGGTGGTGGCCACCATCGTCGGCTCCCTGGCCCCCCTGGCCATCGCCCGCCTCGGCCTGGACCCGGCCGTGATGGCCGGGCCGCTCATGGCCACCCTGATCGACGTGTCCGGACTCACGATCTACTTCCAGACGGCCAAGCTGCTGCTGCACCTGGCATGAGGGCATGCCCCGCATGAGCGCCATGATCCTGGTGGCCGGCCACAACAGCGACTGGAAGAAGATCTACCGGATCCGGAGGATGCAGGTGGGGGAGGTCAACCGCCTCGAGGAGCTGCACTACGTGGCCGCCGGCAAGGGGGCCAACACCGCCCGCGCTCTGACCTGCATGGGGGAGCGGGTCCTGCTCGTGGGCTACGCCGGCGGCGTCAACGGCTCGCGTTTTCTCGACGCCCTGCGCGAGGAGGGAATCCCCCACGACTTCCAGAGGATCCGCGAGGAGACCCGCACCTGTGTCACCATCCTGGAGGCCGAGCGGCACGCCACCGAGCTCATCGAGCCCTCCCCGACGGTGAGCCTGGCCGAGGCCCGCGGCTGCGAACGCCGCCTGCTGCGCCGGCTGCCGGGGGCCCGGGTCCTGGTCCTGTCGGGGACCTCCGTCGAGGGCTCGCCCGCCGACTGCTACCGGCGCTACGTCGAGGCCGCCCGACGCCGCGGGGTCCCGGTGGTGCTCGACTCCTACCGGGACCACGGGCGACTGGCCCTGGAAGCCTCCCCCGCGGTGCTCAAGATCAACCGCCGCGAACTGGAGAGCCTGGTGGGCCGGGCCCTCCCGGAGACCGCCGACCGGAGGGAGGCCTACCGCGCGCTGCGGGAGCGCTACGGCCTGTCCTGGGTCATCATCACCTCCGGGGCGGAGGCGATCGAGGGGTACGACGGGAAGCGGCACTACGCGGTCACTCCTCCCCGGATCGAGGCGCTCAACCCGATCGGGAGCGGCGACGCGGCGACCGCCGGCATCGCGGCCTGCTTTGCCCGCGGAGAGACCCTGGCCGAGGCCCTGAGGCTGGGCGCGGCGATGGGGAGCGCCAACTGCCTGAGCCTTCGCACCGGCCACGTGGACCCGGCCACGGTCCGACGTCTCCTGGAAACTCTCGCCGTCGAAGAATCGTAGGACCCGGCCGGGGGCCATTCGGCGTCCAGGGCGGGCCCTACCGCCGCGCCCGGACCTCCCAGCCCACGCTGACGCCGAGGGTATCCGCCAGTTCGCCGGGGGTCTGCAGATCCAGAAACAGGGTCCTGCCCTCCCGCTCCGCCGTCCAGCGCAGCCCCCCGGCCAGGAGGCAAGGGCTGGAGCGCGTGGAGGCCGCTGCGGGCCCGCGCACGCTGGCTCTCAGGCGCAACGAGTCCTCCCCCCGGTCGTGCGCCCAGGCGCCCCGCACCTCCAGGAAAACGGAGTCGCCGTCCCCTTGGGCACCTTGCCAGCCCAGTTCCGCCTCCAGGCGGGCCCGCCCGTTCTCGGCGCCCGCGTTCAACAGGACGGAGCCCCGGCTCTCGGAGGCGCCGCAGCCCAGGCGGCGGCGCTGGCCCTCCCCCTCGACCCCGAAGCGCAGGGTCACCCCGGCGGCCGCCTCGGCCTCCAGTCCGAGCACCGCCGAGGCCCGCAGCTCGTAGCCCCCGGCATGCTCCCCGCCGCGCAGGGCGGCACGGGAGTGGTGCGTGGCGGCCTCGATCTCTGACTCGAGGCTCCAGCGTGCGCGGCGGGGGGGCGAGGGGCGGGAGCGGGTCTCGCCTTCCAGGCCCAGGCGCACCCCGCCGTGCAGCTGCCGGACGGCGAGCTCCCCCTGCGGCGAGCGGTACTCCGGGCTGGACACCCCGCCGGCTAGAGCGAGCAGGAAGCTCGCCGCCTCCCAGCGCGCGTGGAGCTCACTGCACACCCCCGGCGGGACCAGGACGCCGCCGGAGAGCAGGCCCGCCCAGCTCAGGACCAGCCGGCCTCGGGCCGGCCCGGGAGCGGGATCTGCCCATGCGGGGCCGCAGGCCCCGAGGCGGGCGGCCAGGTGCAGAAGCCCAGCGCCGGGGTACGGCGCCGAGGGAAGGTACCAGGTCTCCTGGGCTGAGTCGGACGGTGGGAGCGAGTACAGGGCCAGGGCCTCGACGGCCCCTCTTCCGGGGGAGTCCCACGCCAGCCACCCTCCCCCCTGCAGCGGCACCCGGTCGGTGCGCATGACCGCGAGCCCGCCTTGGAGGGATGCCCGGGCCCGGGCGTCCGCCAGGACCACGATACCGCGCCGCGAGGAAGCCTCCAGGGAGCCGTCCAGCCGCAGGGTCGTCGCTTCCTCGGCAGCCGTGCCCGCCGGTCCGCGGCCCAGAGGGCTGAAGAGCTGCCTCCACAGCCCCGCCGGGGCAACCGGTCCCGCCAGCGCGACCGGCAGGGCGATGCCCAGGCGGCGCTCGACGGACTGGAGCCCGAGCAGCTCCTCCAGGTACACGAACCGCACGCCCGGCAGCTCGACTACCAGGCGATGGCGCGCCAGCTCCAGCTCCTCCAGGCGCAGGGTGTAGCGCGTGTACACGGTTGCCTGGGCGGCGGCAGAGGCCGCGGAGGCCAGCAAGAGGGCGCAGGCGAGCCAGGGCACGGGCTTGAGCTTCATCCCTTGCCGGTAACTGCAAGGCACCTGCCAAACCCCCGCTTGTTCCGGGCAGGGAAAAGGCCGTCGGTTTACATTCTTTTACAATCCCTGGGAGCGGGGGCGCTCGGCAGACGGGCTGCTCGACGCGCAGCAGCTGCTTCCGTTGACACGCTGGAGGCCTGTCCGTATAGTGCCAGCTAGCCAGCCAGATGGAGGCGAGATCGTGGATATACTCACCCTGAACTGCGGCAGCTCTTCGCTCAAGTACCAGCTCTACGACTGGGACACGAGGGAAGCCCTCGCCAAGGGAATCGTCGAGCGGGTCACAGTCGGCGGTTCCTTCATCGAACACTACGCCAAGGGCAAGGGCAAGACCAAGCGGGAGCGCGAGTGCCCGAACCACAAGGTCGCTCTCGAGCTGATCATGGAGACCCTGCTCGACCGGGAGATCGGCGCCATCCGGGATCTCAAGCAGATCGCGGCCGTGGGCCACCGGATGGTGCACGGTGGCGAGCGGTTCGCCCAGTCGGTGATCATCGACGACAAGGCGCTCTCGACCTTCAAGGAGCTGGCCGACCTGGCACCTCTGCACAATCCCCCGAACATCATGGGGGTCGAGGCCGCCCGGGAGGTGCTGCCGGACGTGCCGCACTGCGCGGTCATGGACACCGCCTGGCACCAGACCATGCCCGCCCACGCCTTCATCTACGCCCTGCCCTACTCCTGGTACGAGGACTACGGGGTGCGGCGCTACGGGTTCCACGGGACCTCGTTCCTGTACGTGGCCAAGCGGGCTGCGGTGCTCCTGGGCCGGGACCCCTTCCAGACCAACCTGATCCTCCTGCACATCGGCAACGGCGCCAGCGCCAACGCGGTCCGCAGCGGGATCTCGGTGGACACCTCCATGGGCTTCACCCCCCTGGAGGGCCTGGTCATGGGGACCCGGGCGGGGGACCATGACGCCGCCATCGGCTACTACGTTCTGGGCAAAGAGGGGATGGAGCCCAGACAGATGGAGCAGACCCTGAACAAGTCCAGCGGGGTCTACGGGATCACCGAGAAATACACCGACCGCAGGGACATCGAGATCGCCGCCGAGAAGGGCGACCAGCGCGCCCGGCTGGCCATCGACGTCGAAGCCTACCGGATCCGCAAGTACGTGGGCGCGTACTTCGCCGCCCTCGGCCACGTGGAGGCCATCGTCTTCACCGCCGGGGTCGGCGAGCGGGGCCCGATCCTCCGTGAGGCGGCCCTCGGTGGCCTGGAAAAGCTGGGCATCCGCCTGGACCCGCGCAGAAACGCCATCTCCAAGACCCGCAACGCGGAAACCGTGATCTCGACCCCGGACTCCCCGGTCAAGGTGCTCGTGATTCCGACCGACGAGGAGCTGGTAATGACCGAGGACACCGAGGCCCTGCTGCAGGGCACCTACCGGGTGCACACGGAGTTCACCTACAGCTTCCAGAGCCGCGACTACGTGAACAAGGAACGCGCCGAGGCCTTCGCCCAGGAGCTCGCCAAGAAACCCGAGCTCCAGGAGGTGGTTGCCCGGGTCCCGTGACGGGGCTGCCGGCGAGCCCCGCGCTCAGGCGGTGAACCCGGCCAGACGGTCGAGCTCCGCGTCGTAGATGCCGATCAGCCCGTCCCAGGCGTAGCGGTTCATGCACTCCGCCAGCGCCCGGACCTTCCCGCCCCAGGGGCTCTCGGGCAGGGGCAGCTCCGTGAGCAGCCGCACCAGCTTGTCCACGAGCTCCGCGTGGTCTGCGTACAGGAAATCGTCGTGAAAGGCCGGAGGGATCAACTCCGGATAGGAGAGCCGGCCAGGAAGAAGCGGGGCGCAGCCCCTGCGGACGGCCTCCACCACCGCGATGCCGAAGTTCTCCTGCCTGGCGGTGCTGATCACCACCGCCCCCCGCTCCAGCCAGCGCCGATACTCCCTTCGCTCCTCGACGTAACCGTACTGGGCGATCCCTGCCCCCCAGCGCTCCCGCGCCCTGAGGAACGCCTTGGGGACCTTCTGGTAGTTCTCCCCCAGGAGAGCGAGCTCGAAGCGGGCCCCGCGGCCCGCCGCCTCTTCCAGGGCGGCGAAGAAGGCGCCGGGGTCCTTGTCGAACTCCCACCGATGGTTCCAGATGACCAGGGGCACCTGCCCGGGCGGGGCCAGCGGGATCGGATCGCTGGGAGCGAAGCGGCAGCCCGGGTACAGCACCCCGCTGCGGCCCCGGATCGCCTCGATGACCCAGCGCGGCCGGTACTCCGGCATGCGCCGGAGAAATGCGGGCAACTGCGCGAAGAAGGCATCGTAGTGGCTGCGGGAGTTGAACAGGACACGGTCGGCCGCAAGCGCGGTGGTGATGTCCGTGAAGCCGAACTGGTAGTCCATGCGCTCTCCCGGCGCCAGGGGATAGGTCAGTTGGTTCTCGTGAAAGTACACCAGGGCCGGCGGGCACGCCTCACCCCACAGGGCCTTGAGGTCCGAGAGGGACAGCAGGCCCGTGGTGATGAGCCCGTCGTAGCCTCGGGGCGCGGGCAGCCTGCCCGCGAGGTACAGAGCGGCGCCGCGCAGTCGCCACTTCCAGAAGCGCGCCGGCAGGGTGTGCAGCTCGATCTCGTGCCGCGAGTGGGCGACCAGCCCCTCGGCGAACTCCCGGTGCGATCCCCCGAAAAAAGGCTCCAGGAACAGAAAGCGCCCGCGCCGCATCAGGACCCCGCTCCGCCCTACAGGACCACGATCTCCGCCTCGAGACGCTCCAGGTCCACGATCGCCACGGTGGGCTGGTCGGTCTCGTAGCCCGCGCAGCTGCCGGGATTCAGGAGCAGCCGCCCGTCGGCCTTTTCGACCAGCGCGTGGTGGTTGTGGCCGTAGATCACGAGGTCGAAATCCCCCGAACGCAGGAGGCTGCGGACCACGTCGGGATAGTGCATGACCACGATGCGCCGCCCTCCCAGCTCGAGGGCCATGACCGTGTCGCGGAACGTCCAGGAGTCCCCCGCCTTGCGCTCCAGCAGCAGCCGGTCCCCGTCGTTGTTCCCGAACACCGCGTACATCTGCACCCCCTGATCCTTCAGGGACGCAAGCCCCCGCAGGGTGAACTGCGAGCATATGTCCCCGGCGTGGATCACCGCCTCCACCCGCCGGGCGGCGAACAGCTCTCCCGCTCTCCTGACGTTGTCCACGTGGTCGTGGCTGTCCGAAAGAACGCCGATCTTCATTCGTACCCCCCTCTCCCGTCGCGAATCGCCTCGATGAGTCTATCCCACCGCGCCGGAGAGGGCCAAGCGGGTGCCCTGCCGCCGGCCTTCCAGCCGCCGGCCTTCCAGCCGCCGGGCCCTTGACCGTCGCACGCCCGCCGGCGGATAGTAGGCTTGGTGCCCGGCTTACCCTACTCCATCGTCGTTACCCTCGGCCCCGCCACGGACAGCGATGAGCTGGTCGCCGGCCTCCTGGAGGCAGGGGCCGACGCCCTGCGCCTGAACGGCTCGCACCTCGGTCCGCAGGCCCTGGCACGGTGGCTGACTCGCCTGGGCGGCGCCGCCCCGGTGGTCCTGGACCTCCAGGGAAGCAAGTGGAGGCTGGGGGAGTTCCCGCCTTTCGCCCTCGCGGCGGGGGACACCGTCGAGCTGGTAGAGGGGGCGGTCTCCGAGGAAGCCGGCAGGCTGCCTGTCCCCCATCCGGACTTCTTCGCGGCCGCACCGCAGTCCAGCCCGGAGCTGCGCCTGGACGATGCCAGGTGCCTCCTGCAGGTGGAAGACTGCGCGCCCGACCGACTGCGGGCCAGGGTCGTTCGAGGCGGCACGATCCGGTCCCGCAAGGGCATCACCTTCAGCCGCTCCGCCTTCCGCCGGGAATCCCTGGCGGAGCGAGACCTGGAGCTGGTCCGGGTCGCCGAGCGCTCGGGCGGCCCCGGAGTGCGGTTGGCCGTTTCCTACGTCCGGGACGCCGCGGAGATGACGACCTACCGCCGCCTGCTGGGTCCGTCGGCGTACCTGATCGCCAAGATCGAGCGGGCCACCGCCGTCGGGGAAGCGGCCGGCATCGCCGAGACCGCGGACGAGCTGTGGCTCTGCCGGGGAGACCTGGGCGCGGAGATGGGGGCCCGGGGCATGGCCGAGGCGGTCCACCGCTTCTCCTCCGCCCTGAGCGATCTCCCCGTGCCCGCCCTGCTCGCCGGACAGGTGTTCGAGCACATGACCCGAAACCCCTCCCCCACGCGCTCGGAGGTCTGCTTCCTGTACGAGGCCCTGCTCGGGGGATTCCGGGGGGTGGTCCTTTCGGACGAAACGGCGGTGGGCGATTTTCCCCTGGAGAGCTGCCGGGCCGCCGCCATGTTCCGCTGAACGCTCCCCCGCGGAGGCCGCGCGGAGGCCGCGCCGCATCCCTCAGGCCGTGCGCCCCGCTCCGCCTTCCGCAGTCAGGGTCCGGGCGATCGCGCAGGCCAGGCGGACATTGGACAGGACAAGGTGGACATTGGTCTCCAGGGCCCGCCCCCCGGACAGCTCCACAATCCGGGCCAGCAGAAACGGCGTGACGCCCTTGCCGGTGACGCCCCGCCGGTCCAGCTCCTCGAGCGCCTGGCGGATGTAGCCCTCCATGACCTCCCGGGGAATCTCGTGCTCCCGGTCCACCGGGTTGGCCACCAGGATCCCCTGCCGCAGACCGAGGGACTGCTGCGCCCGGTACAGGGCACCGATCTGCTCGGGGGAGTCCGCGGTCAGGTCGAGGGGCAGATCGCTTTCGCTGGAATAGAAGGCCGGGAAACGGCGCGTTCGGAACCCGA
>JAFGFV010000588.1 GCA_016930895.1 Spirochaetales bacterium
GCGGCCAGCTTCTCGTACTCGGCGACGGGGATCCGCTCGCGGTTCATCACCCACTCGTGGCGCCCCAGTTGGGCATACAGTCCCCAGTGGACGAACATACCGAAGCGCGCCTCCTGCCACCAGCGGATGCGCTCGGGCCTCGTCTCAGAGATCTGCTGCAAGTAGCCTTCCTGATCCATAGATCCTCCCAGATAGAGGTCTCGAGGGCTCAAATCACTCAGGACTCACAGCCTCGAATACGGGTCTGCGGCATCACGCAGGCCGTCACCGATGAAGTTGAACATCAGCACTGTGACCACGACGAAGATTCCGGGGATCATCTGCCAGGGCCGCTGCGCCACAACCGTCAACTGCTGTGCGTCCTTCAAGAGCGTGCCCCAGCTTACGGCAGGAGGCTGGATGCCCAACCCAAGAAAGCTGAGCGAGGTCTCTCCCAGGATCGTGTAGGGGACCGCCAGCGTGATGTTGACCAGCAGATAACTCATGAAGTTCGGGAGCATGTACCGCCCGATCAGCCGGGCGGGGGATGCCCCGTAGACCCGAGCAGCCATGATGAAGTCCTCCTCGCGGAGCGAGAGCAGCTTCCCGCGGACGGCGCGCGCCAGCCCGCCCCAGCCCAGCACGGAGAGGATGATGGTGATGGCAAAGTAGGTCCGCACGACGGGCCAGTCACGCGGGATCGCGGCAGCCAACCCCATCCAGAGAGGGATGGACGGCGTGGCGACCATAAAATCGACAACACGCATGATCACCTCATCAACAGTGCCGCCGAGATAGCCAGCGATTCCGCCAAGTGTCACACCGAGTACGAAAGTGAGAATAACGCCTCCGAACCCAATGAACATCGAGATCCGCGATCCATAGAGCGTCCGAGAGAACACGTCGCGCCCCAGGTAGTCTGAGCCAAAGAGGAAGACCGGCTGTGCCGCGTCTATTCCGAAAAGACGCCAGTTCTGCGTGAAGACACCGAGCATCTTGCGGGGCGCAGCAGGCACGAAGAACCGCAAGGGATAGAATTCCGATGTGTCCTCAAGGAACTCGACGCGGAAGGTCTCCGGGTTGACCTGGCGACCCAGCTTGTAGACAAAGGGCCCCACCCACTTGCCCGACGCATCACGGAAATGGATCTTGGCCGGCGGGCAGATCTCCCACGTGCCGAAGCGTTCATTCGTTGTGTAGGGTACGAACAGGTCGGCGAAGATCGCGCCGGAGTACATCAGGACCAGCACAACAATCGCAAAGAGGGCGGCCTTGTGTCTGCGGAACTTCCACCACATGAGCTGCCACTGCGATGCGGTGTAGAAGGTCTCGCCGGCCTCCGCGACGCGCATCCCGGGGATGTGCGTGCCCTCACTCTCTTGGAGATCATCAGTAATGTCTGTCATGGTGCCTTACCCCTCTGCTCCGTAGCGAATCCGCGGGTCCAGCCAGGCCAGCAAGACGTCCGAGATCAGCGTCCCGATCACGGTCAGTACCCCCAGGATCAGCACGATGCTCCCCGCCAGGTACATATCCTGTGAGAGCGTGGCCTGCATGAGCACCGGGCCGATCATCTGCAGGTTGAGCACAATCCCAACGATCACGCCACCGTTGATCAGACCGGGCAGCAGCCAGCCGATCGTGCTGAACACGGGGTTCATCGCGATGCGCACGGGATACTTGAACAGCAACCGTGTCTCGGTCAGCCCCTTGGAGCGCGCGGTGACCACGTAGGGTTTCGACAACTCATCAAGCAGCGTGGCCCGAAGCGTACGGATGAGGCCCGCCGTGCCCGACAGCCCGATGATCAGGATGGGCAACCACACGTTCGATAACAGGTCCACGAACTTCGCGAACGACCATGGAGCATCCCGGAACTCCAGCGAGAAGAGGCTCGTGACCATGCCGCCCGTGATCAGGAAGAAGATCCAGGAGATGACCAGTGCCAACAGGAAGTTCGGCGTCGCCAGGCCGATAAAACCGAAGGTCGTCGCCAGGTAGTCAAACCACGAGTACTTGTAGATCGCCGAGGTGATGGCGATGGGGATTGCCAGCGCGTAGACCACCAGGAGGCTCGACAGCGAGACGAACATCGTGATCGGCAAACGCTCCACGAGCAGTTCGTTGACTTCACGTCCCCAGAAAAACGAGCGGCCGAAGCTACCGTTCAATAGGATATTCCGCATCCATTTGTAATACTGCACGTAGATCGACTGGTCGAGCCCATACTGTGCCTTGAGCGATTCGATCTCGGCCTCGTTGAACACCTCGCCCGTAGCCTGCCTTGCGTTGATATAGGTGGTCAGATAGTCGCCGGGCGGGAGCTGGATGATCACGAAGGAGATGATCGACAACACCACGAGCATCGGGATCATAATGGCAAAGCGGCGAGCGATATAAGCTAGCATTCAGCACTCACTCCCTTCTCGCGAAGCCAGGCAGAGGACGGCTTTCCTGCGCAGCAGGCAACACTACCAACCTGTAGACACAACACAGGAACCAGATCCTGGGTGTCGCCTCTTGGACGAGGGTGCCTCGTGATGACGACACCCAGGATCACCAACCATCAGTTGCGTGTCTACTTCGGACCAGGGCCCTCAAGGGCGCCCGACTACTTCCGGAAGAAGACCTGCTCCTGTGCGAACCAAACAGCCGAGGAACGGCCGGACTTCGCGAAGTTCCCGATCTTGTCCGGGATGATCAGCGGGTCGACGACGTCGCGGGCCAACGGGATCATCGGCACATACTCATCGAGCCATTCGTAGAGGCGGGCCTCGAGCGCGGCAGCTGCGTCGGTGTTGGGGGCTGTAGCGACGAATTGCGTCTCGAGGTCATACAGCTCCTTCATCCAGTCCGCGGGCTCGGTGCCTTCTTTGCCTTCGCTCTTCATCCACGTCTCCCACTCCTGAGCCCACAAACAGCGCTGCTCCGGCAGGTAGTCGTTCTTCAGGAACGGCCAGTTGCAGTCGTCCAGCCAGTCGATGGTCGCATTGAACTCGTTGGCATCCCGCATCGCTGTCCACAGCGTCGTCTCCATCGACTTCGTCGGGACATAGAGGCCAACCTCTTCGAGCTGCGCCTTGATGACCTCTGCGGGCTTCACGTAGAGCGGATCCAGCCGGATGTCGAAGGTGAACTCGAAGCGGTTGCCGTCCGGCCCAATGCGCCAGCCATCCGCGTCCCTCTTGTCGAGGCCGCACTCATCGAGGAGAGCGTTTGCCCTGTCGACATCGTACTTCTCGGGGAGCCAGGGGTTCGGCTTCCCCATACCCAGGTAGAGCACCTGGATGATCTCCTCGAAGTTGATCGCCGCGTTGATCGCGTGGCGGAACTCCTTCTTCTGGGCGATCTCGTTCCACACCGAGTCTATGCTGGTGAGGTTGAAGAACAACGCAACCGGCGCGTTATGATACACCAGGTCCAGGTTGACCGAGTAGGCGTTTTCAGCCTCGTGCTCCTTGTAGAGCGCGACGTCGGTATGGGCAAGGATCTCACGGCACCAGTTGATCTCGCCGTTGACGATCGTGGCAGGGATGTTGTCCACGCTCGAGACCACGACGCTCTCGGTTCGGCCGACGTACGGAAGCTGCTGGCCCTCGGTGTCGACGCGCCAGTAGTAGGGGTTACGCTCCTGGATGATCAGGTCATCCGGGTGCTCCACGTGGATATAGGGGTTTAGGACCGGGAACCCTATCGATCTCGCCGGGCAGCCGCCGCCGCCGAAGTCCTTGTCCAGGGCGAAACGGTACCACTCGGCGTCGCTCAGGCCGGCTTCCTCCAGCTTGGCCGAGAGCTCATCGGGATCGGCGAAGTCCTTGTGGAACTGCTCCATGTAATGCCGCGGCTTCATCAGCCAGTTGTAGGAGCCCCACAGCGACCCGACGCCCAACGGGGA
>JAFGFV010000589.1 GCA_016930895.1 Spirochaetales bacterium
AACGTGCGCAAGAGCCTGCAGATTGCCCAGCGGGGCTACGTGCTGGAGCACGGTCGGGTGGTCATGAGCGGCTCGAGCAAGGAGCTGCTGGCCGACGAGGGGGTTAGGCGGGCCTACCTGGGTATCTAGCCGGTGCGCCGCCGGGACAGGGCGTACAGGGACAGGGACACCACGATGATCAGGCCGTAGATCAGCTGGGTCCAGAAGTTGGTCAGACCGATGGCCACGATGCCGCCCTCGAGGGAGCCGATGATGATCGCCCCGACCACGGTGCCAAAGATCGTGCCCATGCCGCCGAACACCGAGGTGCCGCCCACGAACACGGCGGCCAGGGTGCGCAGGAGGTAGCCTTCGCCCAGGGAAGGCCACAGGTAGGTCACCTCCAGGCTGGCCATGATGGCCGCCAGGGCGGAGAAGAAGCCCATCTGCATGAAGACGATCATCTTGACCCGCTGGACCCGGATCCCCATCATGCGGGCGCTTTCCACGTTGTCCCCCACGATGAGCAGGTGGGAGCCGAAGCGGTGGCGCTTGAGCATGGCCCAGAAGCCCACCGCCAGGAACGCGAACCAGATGGCCTGAGCGGGGATCACCCCCCCGAGGCGCCCCACGAAGATCTTGAACAGGAGCGTCTCGTTGACCGGCACCAGGGTCTCGCCGAAGCCCTGGCCGCAGACGTTCACCATCCCTCGCCAGAAGAACATGGTGCCGATGGTGGCCACCAGCGAGGGGATGCGGATCTTGTTGACGATCAGTCCGTTCAGGAAGCCGGCGCCCAGTCCGGTTCCCAGGCAGGCCAGCATGGCCACCAGGATCGTCAGGTTCGGGTCCGTCCCCCGGTCGACGAAGACGTTGGACAGCTTGGCGAACACCCACCCCGAGAAGCCCATGATCGACGGGAAGCTCAGGTCCATCTCCCCGGAGATGATCACGAAAGTGATCGCCAGGGCCATGATCCCGGAGAAGGGGATCACGGACATGAAGGAGTAGTAGATGTCGAAGCGCGTGAAGGTGCGGGGGCTCCCGATCAGGAACAGCAGGAAGATTCCGATCAGCACTCCCGTGATGCTCAGCTCCTGCCTGATCTCCCGGGACCTCGATGTATTCAGCATGGCCTCCCCCTTCCCTCTACAGCGTTCCCGTCTTGGCCAGGTGCACCATCCGCTCGACCAGCTCGTCCTGGGTGATCTCGGCCTTCTCGAAGATCCCGGCCACCGAGCCCCGGTCGAGGATGTAGAAGCGGTCCGCCACGGGATACACGTAGTAGATGTTGTGGCTGATGAAGATGGCTGACCTGCCCTGCCTCTTGATGTTGGCCACGAAGCTCAGGACCTTGTTGGTCTCCGAGATGGACAGGCCCATGGTGGGCTCGTCCAGGATGATCAGGTCCGCGTTGAAGTACAGGGCCCGCCCGATGGCGATGCCCTGTTTCTCTCCTCCCGACAGGTACTTGACCACGGCGTCGGTGGTCACGGCGGCGGAGGTGAAGCCCATCTGCTCCTTCAGGATGCGCTCGGTCTCCTCCCGTTGCTCCTTGAGCTTGAGAAAGCCCATGCGCCCGGTGATCTCCCGGCCCATGAAGATATTCATCCAGAGGTTCTGCTGCTCGCTCAGGGCCCGCTCCTGATACACCGTCTCGATCCCGAGCTCCCGGGAACGGGCCACCGAGTGGATCGTGATCCGCTGGCCCTTGAAGTAGATCTCCCCCCGATCAGGCTGGTGCACACCGGTCAGGATCTTGATGAGGGTGGACTTGCCGGCCCCGTTGTCGCCGACCAGGCCCACGATCTCGTTGTTCCCGACCTCGAAGTCCACATCTTTCAAAACCTGCACCTTGCCGAAGGCCTTGTCGATGCCGGCCATCGAGACCAGCTTGCCGCCGTAGTCATTGTCAGCCATCTTCTTGCAGTCGCTCCCGCTACCGGATGCCCTTCTGGGCCAGGGGCGCCACGAAGTCGACGTTCGACTTGTCGATCAGGGCCGCGCCGGTGTCGATGTGCAGGCCCGCGAAGCCGTACTTCTTGGCCAGGCAGAGCTGGAGCACCGGCAGGTAGCCCTGCAGCCAGGGCTGCTGGTCCAGGACCACGTCGGTGTAGCCCTTCTTGATAGCCTCCACCGTGGCGGAGCTGAGGTCGAAGCCGGCGATGTAGATGTCCTCCGGACCTCTGCGGGCTGCCCGCATGTAGGTCTCCGCCGTGGCGGTCAGGCCGCCGTGGTCGGTGATGATCAGCTTGACGTCCGGGTTGTTGGAGACGTAGCCGGTGAACACCGGGGTCCCCTGGGCCGCTTCGGCGTTGATGGCGTCGGAGATTTCGATGTAGTCCACCCGCATTCCGGCTTCCTTGAGGGCGTCAACGCAGCCCTTGGAGCGCAGGCCCCGGGTCTCCTGGCCGATAAGTCCCCATACCATGGCCTTGTCTCCACGGCGCAGGTTGGCTCGGGCCATGGCCCCCTTGGCCAGCATGACCCCCGAGGCGTACAGCTCCTGGCCCACGTAGCCGAAGCCCTGGGCGGTGTACTTTTCCTCGATCGGCGGCAGGCTGGTGTTCTGGCTGGTGACCAGGATTCCCCGAGCGAAGGCCTGGTCGACCAGGGGAGCGAAGGCGGCCACACCGGGATGGCCCATGATCGCGATCCCGTCGGGCCGTCGGGCCACCGCGTCCTTGAACTGGGTGATCATCTTGTCCGGGTTCCAGTCGGACCACACGTAGTCGACCTTGCAGCCCAGGTCCTCCTCGGCGGCCAGGGCGCCGCGGTACACCACCGATGCGAAGGGGCATCCCGGAGGGCCGCCGGGGAAGAACACGATCCGGATCCCCTCGAAGTGCTTCTTCTGGGCGAAGGCCGTGCCGGCCAGGCACACCATCAGCAGCACGACGAGCGCTGCCACGAACAGTTTCTTCTTCATCCGTTTCCTCCTTGTGTTGCGGATGTTTGCACTGGATTTGAGGTCAATTCGCGGGTCGCAACCGAGGCACCACCTCCTTCCGTCTGCGTCGGGAAGCAAGCAGCGAGAGGCTGAGGGGGGCGGGCAGGGTGAGACGACGCGGGGTGTCGGAACCGTGGGCTCGCCCGACTGCACCGAAGCGCTTCCGGACGCTCCCTCCATTACACCACCGGCTGATCCAG
>JAFGFV010000590.1 GCA_016930895.1 Spirochaetales bacterium
GGATCGCGGGCATGATCCCCTTGATCGGCGAGTTCAGGAGCCTGACCGACCGGCCGCTGCTGGTGCACGCCAACGCCGGGCTGCCCGAGCTCGTCGACGGGAAGACCGTCTACCGCGAGACCCCGGAGAGCATGGCTGCAAGGGTCCGCGAGCTCGTGGCTGCGGGGGCGTCGATCGTAGGCGGATGCTGCGGCACCACGCCGGCGCACATTGCGGCGATGCGCAGGGAAGTGGATTCTGTGAGGCGGATCTATCGCTCCGAGGTCCCGTAAATCACGATGTGGTCGAGCTGGAGGGGCGTGTCCCCTGCTGGGCCGACCAGGGAGAGCGTAAGCCAGCTGCTGAGCTCAGTGGCAGCGCCAATCGGGAGGGACGCCGGCTGCCCCTGTTCGTCCGGTCCGCCGCTCAGGGGTCTGACGGTGAGGGTGTCTCTGCTCAGGCGAATCAGCAGTCCTTCCGGCAGGCGGGGAAGGGCAGCCGCGCCTCCTGGAGCACGCGGGTCCAGGAGGAGGCCGGAGACCGGGGCCTCGCCGCCTTCCGCCCGGATCTCGGCGAAGCCGTCCTTCTCTCCCTCCCACCGCAACACGATCCGGCTGCCGGCGGGGAATCCGGAGCGCGTCTGGAGCTCGATGATGGTCCCCGGGAGCCTGCGCTCGAAGAGCGGGGTCTCCATGCGCGGGGCCGAGGCGGCAGGGTTGAGGCCGGAGGCTGCGGGCACCTCCGCGGCCGGTTTCTCGCCCGCGGCCGGCCCCGAGCTCAGGATCAAGGCTCCTTCCTCCAGAATGGTGCGCCCCTCGAGCACGAAACCGGCGGGTGGATAGAGTCCCTCGAACCCTTCGGCCAGGATCAGCGAGGCGGCGAAGCGCTTCCGCATCGCGGCCCTGTAGATTCCCGGGTCGACAGCAGGGCGGCCCTGATCGTCCTGGAAGTAGACGCCGAGCTCGGCCACGGTCCCGGCGAAGCCGCCGACTCCCCCTATCACCGTTTCTCCGGCTGCCCCGGCTCTTCCGACTTCTCTCAGCGGCAACATGCGCGCCACCGCCGCGGTCTGCCGGCCGTCGAGGAACCAGAGTGCAGTGAGCGTGTCGCCGCGGATCATGAGGGACAGATCGACCCGCTGGAGCACCCCCGCGGCCAGGGCGGGTATGCCGGAGGGCAGGTCCGCCGCGCTGTCGGCGGAACGGACGGTCGCGATCAGCAGGCCTTGCGCGTCGAATCGCAGGATCAATCCGAAGCGCCCGTTACTGGACCGCGTGGTCAGCAGCGTGGCCTCGCGGGGCTCGCCGTCCGGAATCAGGGCCAGGGTCAGGGTGCAGGGCGCGAGGGATCCCGCCGCCCGTGCTGCAGCGCCCGAGGGGCTTTCGGCTTCGGACAAGGGGAGGATCAGGCGGGGGTAGCGCATCCCCGAGCCGGCGCGGATGCTCAGTCCGTCCGACGGAATGCCTGGCACATAGGCGGCGCTACCGAAGAGCTCGGCGCCCGCCCCGGCCTCTCCTTCGGTGCCCGTCCGCAGCTGCCCGCGATCCTGGAGCGTGCCATCGAAGTGGAAGAGGCTGTAGTAGGAGGCTTCGGGGACCAGAGCATGGGCGGAAGCCGATGCGCCGGCGCTGATGTACAGCCGCGCCGTCATGGCCAGGGCGGAGGAGAAGGTGTAGTCCGCGCCGCCGGCGGGGGGCACCGGGAACAGCTCCACGGTTACGGGATACACCCCCGGCTCGCGGGGGGCCTTCCAGGTGATCGCGTCCAGGCCTTCGCTGAGCAGTCCCCTGGCCAGGATGGCATCGCCCTGGGTCCAGCGAATGTAGGGATCTGCTCCCTCCGGGACCTCCAGATCCGTCTGGATGAGGATCTCGGCGCCAGGGAGCGTCGAGGGAGGGTACGAGCTCATGCCCGCAACGGCGTAGTCGCCCCGCACGAAGAAGAACGAGAGCTCCTGCTGGCTGGTCGCCGAGCCGCCCGCGCCTACCCGCAGGAGGATTTCGTACTGCCCGGGCTCGAGCTCCGGCAGGAGCAGCTCCAGCTCCTCATTCACGGGAGGATCGCTGAGGGTCCTGTTCCAGACACTGTTGCCCTCAGCGTCGGTGAGGATGATCTCGAGCTGGAGGTCATCGGTGGCGCCTGCATCATCATGGATGACGAAGCTCAGGCTTTCCCCGGCACGCATCACCCCTCCCTCGTTGAGCGAGCGCACCTCGATCACGGCGGCGCCCTCCCCGGACGGAGAGAACACGGACAGGTCCGAGCATCCTGCCGCGATCAGCACGAGGAGCAAGACTGGTGCGAGGCAGCGTATTCGGTTCACGATTCTCTGTATATAGTACCACGATGTCGGCGATTTTCAAAGTGGGCGTCGGCCGATCCATCGGCCCACCGGTCCCGCCATAGGCCCAATGGCATTTGAAATGGGAGTTGAAATGGGGATGGAAAAGGCTTGATTTTCCTGAGCAATTTAGTAAAATAGATTTGTCTATGTCTCCAGCGAGGCCCCACTCCCAGACCGGGTGGACCGTCCTTCTCGTGGCAGTGATGTTCGTCCTCGCCACGGTCTTTCCGGCCACGAAGAGCGTAACCGGCGAGCTCAGCCCTCTCTCGATTTCTTTTTTTCGATACTTCTTCGGGGTCCTGCCCCTCGTCCCACTGTACGTCGTGGAGAGGCGTCGGGTGATGACCGGCCGGGGGCATCCCGGGCCGCCCACCCGCGCGCGGAGGGCCGAGGGCCGGGATCGCTGGATGATGGGCCTGCTCGGCATTCCCGGAATCGCCCTCTTCTCCATCTGTTTGACCTTCGGGATCAAACTTTCCACGGCCTACAACGGTTCGCTGTTGGCGAACAGCCAGCCGATCTTTACAACCCTCTTGGCCCCTCTTATAATCAAAGA
>JAFGFV010000591.1 GCA_016930895.1 Spirochaetales bacterium
GCACGCTGTTCTCGGCATTCAGCGAGGCCATGGAGTACACCGCCACGGTGCGGGGCGCCGAACGCTGGGCCCCGTAGCCAAGGGTGAGGTGAAGAAGAAGGCATGAGCAATCGCGAGACGCTTCGCCGTCTTCTGGCCGAGAGAGGCATCCGGGTCCGCCCTGCGGCGCTGTTCGACACCGCTCCTCCGGCTCTGCCGCAAGGCTTCGACTTCGACCGGGTGGAAGGGATGATGCTCGGCCTGGCCATCGGCGACGCCCTCGGGATCACGACCGAGGGGAAGCTTCCGGCCAAGCGGGCGCAGAGCTTCGGAGAGATCCGGGACTACCGGCCCAACCGCCACGTGCGCCCGCAGCCCGGCGAGCCGGTCAGGGGCTACCCCTCCGACGACACCCAGCTGGCCTTCCTGACCCTGGAACAGCTCCTCGCGGACGGCGGGCTGGTGCCCGAGCACGTAGCCGGACGCTTCGCCCAGGACCCCATCTTCGGGATCGGGAGAGCCGTCGGTGAGTTCGTCGCGAACATCCGAAACGGCGTTCCCTGGCACCAGGCAGGTCCGCAGTCGGCCGGCAACGGGGCCTTGATGCGGATCGCACCGGTGCTGATTCCCTACCTGCGGCAGCCTTCGGCCGACCTGTGGGTGGATACCGCCCTCTGCGCCATGATCACGCACAACGACTCCGCCTGAATTGCCGCCTGCGTGGCCTTCGTGTATCTCCTCTGGGAGCTCCTGCGGATGGACGCCCCGCCCGAGCCGCAGTGGTGGGTCGGCGAGTACGTGGCGGCGGCCCGGGAGCTGGAGACCGATGCGGCGTACCAGCCGAGAGGCGGCGCATTCGCCGGCCGGTACTTGGGGCCGCTATGGCGCTTCGTCGAGCAGGCCGTCCCGGAGGCCTACGCTCAGGGTTTGAGCGTGCGCCAGGCTTGCGACCGCTGGTACTCAGGGGCGTTCCTGCTGGAGACGGTGCCCAGCGTGCTGTACATCCTGATGAAGCACGCCGACGACCTGGAGGAGGCGATCGTCCGGGCGGTCAACGACACCAAGGACAACGACACGATCGCAACCATCGTGGGCGCGCCGGTCGGGGCGCTCCACGGGCGGCGGGCCACACCAGCCCGCTGGGTGGAACGGCTTTCGGGGCGCACGACCGATCGGGACGACAGGAGAGTGTTCGAGCTGCTGGACCAGGCGCGAGCAAGGTGGAGAACCGTTCAGAGTGACCAGGGACGGACGTCCTTCGTCCATTGGTAGCACCTTACTGCCATGCACTGGAAGAACCTGACCAGGCTGATCCAGGCCGTCACCCTGCTCCAGAAAATCGGGGACATGACCATCGTCGAGATCCAGCGGGAGCCGGGCCTGAGCCGCAGCCCGGTGTACCGCCTCTTCGAGACCCTGGAGGAGATGTGCTTCCCGCTCTATGACGAGCGCCCCCCGCTGGAGCGGGAGAAGCGCTGGCACCTGTCCGAAGACTACCCCGCCCGAATGCCCACCGTCAGCCTGCCGCAGGTGCGCCTCTCGCTCCCGGAGCTGATCCTGCTGAGCCAACTCCTCGCCCGAGAGCATCCGCTTCGAAACACCGAACTCGAAAAGCCCCTGTCTGCCCTCAGGGCGAAGCTCCTGGCACTGGCTGGCGGCGGGGGCGCCGGAATCGGAGCGGGCGGGCTCGTGCGGACGTAGCAGTCGCCTCCACCGCGGAGTTCGCCGAGCGCTACGCGGGCGAGGAAGCGACCCTGGAGGCACTGATCGGGGCCATCGTCGGCCGGCGAACCTGCACGGTCACCTACCACGCCTTCTCCAGGAACGAGGTCAGGAGCCTCCGCATCGATCCCCTGCGGATGGTGGAGCACGACGGAGGCCTGTACGTGTTCGTGCGCGTGACCCGTTTCGCCACGATCCGCATCCTGGCCGTGGAGCGGATCCGCAACCGCGAGATCGGCGAGGACTCCTTCGAGTACCCCGCCGACTTCGACGCGGACGCGCTCCTGGCCTCGAGCTTCCAGCTGACCTTCGACGACCCGATCGCCGTCCGGGTGTGGCTCTCCCCGTCCCAGGCCCGCTACGTGGAGGAGCGGCAGTGGGCCGCCGGCACGGGCAAGAGGGTCGCACCGACCGTACCGGCTGCCAGTCCCAGAGCCGGCAGGCACTCGCTGTCCGGGCACAGCACGGTTCGGCCGGGCGGCGTGGACAGCGCCAGGGTCCGCGACCGCCGCCCCAAGCGCCCCAGAAGCCGCCCCGTAGTCTCGGCCACCACGGACAGCCTTGCCGCCGGGAGCGCCGCGGCGAGCAGGGGCGCTATGGCCGCTACACGTGGTGCCCATGCCGAAGCGGATGATCAAGTCGTTGCGCAGATCGGCGTCATGCGGAAGACGTGTTTCGACACAGGGCGAAAGCCGGGAACCGGCCATCCGGATGGAACATCACGGCGCAGAGGCTGGTCGAGGCGGGGGCCCGGCGCGGTCACCGGAGCCCCCGGCCTCTTCTCATGCAGGATGCTTACGGTTAGTCGAGGTTGGAGTAGTCGAAAAGCACACCATCCTGGTTGGTGAATGTGAAACTCATTTCCCCCACCAGGTCGACGTCGTCGTCCGGTTCGGGGTTGCCCGGGTCCCAGTTGTCGTTCATGTCCACGACCAGGTAGACGTCGTAGGTAACCCCAACGACTAGATCGACCTCGTTCGTGGTTCCCGGATCCATCGTTACGCCGCTATCGGGCGTGCCGGAGATCACGAAGCTTCCTGCCGCCTGCCAGTTGCCGACCTCTTCGGGATCCTCGCCCTCGAGGACGAGGGCGAAGTACACGGACTTGCCGTTGGCCGCAGAGGCATTGCTCAGGCCTACCGTGATGGGCCTGTTCTCCAACATTAGCATGACCAGATCAACGCCGGTCTTGTCCTGGTTGCCCACGACGACCCAATCTTCGGTCTGGCCAACGTACTCTCCTGCGTCCGGTTCTTGGTCCTCGCCCCACAGATATGCCATCACCATGCAGGAGGTGCCGCTGGACAGATCCAGGATCTGGTAGCCGATCGAGTAGAGCCTGTTGCCGCCTTCCTCCTGCTCCAGCACAAACCCGCCCTCCGTGATCTGGACAAATCGAAACTGAATGATTGGATCCCCCCCGTAGATGAGACAGGTGAATCCCAGCGGCCAAGTGTCGCTCGGATCCTCCAGATCGGGCGCTCCGGCGGGTACAAGCACTTTGACGGTACCGGAAATCGAGGGGTTCCGCTTCACCGTGACCGTGTAGGTCTTCGAGGTAGAGAGATCTTCGGCGAGGACCGCGATCGTGACCGTGTTGGATCCCACGGACAGCGGGATTGGCCCGGAGGCAGACCCGGAGTCCACGGAGGCCCCGTTGACCGTGATCGTGGCATCGGGGTCTTCGGCCGTGGGCGTGAAGGCGATGCTGTTCGTGGCGACGGGCACAGCGACCGTGTATGCATCCGTGTCGGGGTCGAAGTGAGGGTCGAGGCTACCCGAGGAGGGCTCAAGATCCGAGAGGTTGGCGTTGCTCGAGGGCGGCGATGCACGGTGAACCGTCACCGTGTACGTCTTGGTAGTGATGCCGTCGCCGGCGGTAACGACGATCTCTATCTCCCCTGAGTCGATGATGATGGGACCGTAGGCTGCGGCGTGGGGCGCCGGCTCCCCGTTCACGGTGGCCGTTGCCGCGCTGTCGCAGATGAAGGGAGTGACCCAAACCGTTGCAGCCGTATGCGCCACGGAAACGTCATAGTCCTCCGTGTCTCTGTCGAAAGGCGGGTCCAGATCTCCCTCGGAGAGCAGCAAGTACGCCAGGTCCGCGTTTGTGTCGTCAGAGGCCGCACGGTTCACGTCCACCGTGTAGATCGCAGTGCTTGCGCCGTCTTCGGCAGTGACCTCCACCTGGATCGTATTGAGCCCCTCGGCGAAAGGCACTGTGATGGGGTCACCGGAGGCGAGAGCGGTCCAGGAGCTTCCCGACCAGCTCACCCGTATGGTGGCCCCGGTATCGCTGGCGAAGGGTGTGACCTCGACTTCTTCCAGGCAGTTTGGCACGTCCAAATCGTAGTCCGTGGTGCCCGGGACGAAGCCCAAGTCCAGAGGGCCCAGCTGGACCCAGACTACCGTCAGAGCCGCCAGGCTGGCGTCATCGCTCGACGTGGGGCCGCCCCCAGAGGGGACGGTCGGGTTGGGGCAGCCGGCCAGGTACAGCCCCAAGGCCAGGACGGTCAGTGTTAGCACACCTCGCACCCACGTCGCTCGAGCTTTCATCGACTTCCTCCTTCAGAGCTGTGGCTGGAGCGGTGCCCACCCGTCTACGACGGGGGGGCGTGGTCCCGCCTTCTTGAAGTCTACGCATCGGACGCAAATCCGCTATCGGTACGATGGTGGATTCTTTGTCAGGTTCTTGCTCAGCTCCGTGTAGAGCTGGTACTACAGATTGTAGGAGTCTCCGGCCGACAAGGCCTTAGCCCCCAGCTCCAGGGTGTGCTGCTCTCGACCCCGAGGGCGAGCGCCCGGGCCGCGCAGAGCCAGCCCCGCGACAGCCGCACCTTCCGACTACCACGAGGCCAGGTCGAACCCTGGGGTTGAGCGGTGCTGTACCTGCTGGGGTTCGGTGACTACCGCCGCGAGGTGCAGATTCCGGGTTAGCGGAATCTGCCACGGAGTTCTTTCAGCTGCAAGGTGTTCCACCTCTGCCCCTCCTGTTCCCAGAAACGCACCTTGCTGTTCGCCGAGTACATGAACGAACGCCTGCTCTTACCCCTGCCGCACCGCCAGATGGTCTTCACCTTCCCTAAGGTGCTGCGGGGCTTCTTCCGCTACCACCCTACCCTCAGCGGCTCGCCCGCAACATGATGCAGTGGGGCCATTCGGGTTTCAGCGTCGACGCACTCGGTAAGTATCCCCGCCGGCTCTGCGAGAACCCGCGAGGCGCTGCCTCAGTACATCGCCCGGGCGCCAGTCTCCCTCGGCAAGCTCGTCGTGGAAGACCATACCGCCACGGTGTTGTACCACACGCACCTACAACCCCTACTTCCGCACCAACTGCAAGGTCTTCCGCGCCACGGATTTCATCGCCGAGTCGCTCCAGCACTTGCCCGACCCTCGCCGCCGGCTCGTCCGCCGCTACGGGTGCGTACTCTTCCCGCTCCCGCGGAACGCGGCTGCGCACGCCCCACTTGGCACGCCTCGCCCCCGAGGGATGGAGACAGGAACATGCACCACAGCCTGCCGTTCGCATCGGCGCTGTGGATCCGCAGTGCCCCGAAGC
>JAFGFV010000592.1 GCA_016930895.1 Spirochaetales bacterium
CCGGCGGATCCGGGGGATCCGTTGGATCCGGCGCGCCCGGTGACCGAATCTGGGTTTCCGGCACCTGCCGGGAACCGCAGGCCATGCCCGATGCCATCGCCTCCGCCCGGGCCGTGGCCCTGCAGATGTGGCGGGCAGTGGGGGCAGGAATGGCGGCAGGTGGCGCGGCCGCCGGCTCTTCCGCCTCCGGCAGCGCAAAAAGGGAACCACGACGAGAGTAGAGTAGAAATATGCAAGCCAAAGCGTCTTCCGACAAGGCTACCGTCGCCGTGGTGCTCTGCACCTGCGGCGGCACCCTGCTCACAGAGAAGGACCTCGCGGCCCTGAGCGGCGCCCTTACGGCCAAGGCCGGTACGGGCCTGCGGGTCCTGACTGCGGCCAACCTGTGCAGTGACAACGAGCGCAAGACCCTGGCAGGGCAGCTGCGCAAGGAACGGCTCAAGAAGCTGGTGTTCGCCGGCTGCCCCTCTTCGGAGCGGGAAGAGGTCCACCGGGCGCTCGCGCACCAGGCCGGCCTGGCCCCCAGCAACCTGCTGCCCGTGAACCTCAGGGCACTGCGCCAGCGGAAGGGTCAAGCCAGGCTCAAGGAGCTCGCCCGGCAGATCCTCCGGGCCGAGGACGCCCTCGCCCTCATGCCCGCTTTTCAGACCCGTAAGATCTCGGTGGAGCCTCACGCCCTGGTGATCGGCGCCGGGCCGGCCGGGGCACACACCGCCATGGAGCTGCGCAACCTCGGGCTGACCGTCACCGTGGTGGAGCGAGAGGATACCCTGGGCCCCTACGCCGAGGAACTCCTCGGCGGGGGAGGCGCGACCCTCCCGCGGAACCCCCAGGTGCTGACCGGAAGCCGCATAGTGGCGCTGGACGGGCACGTCGGGCGCTTTGAGGCCCGGATCTCCACGCCCAGAGGCCCGAGGAGCGTGACCGTGGGGGCCGTGGTCGTGGCCGCCGGCCTCCAGACTCCGGACCGGGCGGCCTGGCCGTACGCGGTGCCGGGCACGGTGCCCCTGCAGGAGTTGGCCGCGGCGGTGGCGGCGCTGCCCAGGCGCCGGGGGATTCGTTCGATCGCCATGCTCCTGGACGCGGCCTACGACGAGAACAAGGCCGCCATGAAGCAGGCCCTGGAGCTCGCCCTCGAGTTGCACGATCCCACCCACCGGCAGCTGCACCTGATGTGCCACGATGCCCGGGTGGCCTCCATGATGCTCGAGACCCTCTACGACCAGGTGCGCGAGGCCGGGGTCGACATCGTGAAGTACGACGGCTCCCCTGCCCTCGTCTCCGCGGGCGGGCCGGGCAACGGCGGAGCCTCCGCCGGCCAACCCGAAGGCGGCGTGATCGTGAGCTACCGCGACTCGGGTCTGGCGCAGGAGGCGGCCCTGATGTGCGACCTCGTGGGCGTCAGCGATCCCGGCATCCAGCCCGCCGCGGATCCGGCCCTGGCCGCCCTGTTGGGCCTGACCACCGACAGTTATGGACAGCTCCAGGAGAACAACATCCATCTCTTCCCGGAGCTCACCAACCGCCAGGGGATCTTCGTGGTTGGCTCCTGCCGGGGCCAGCACCACCTCCCCGAGCTGGTCTCGGAGGCCCGGACCGCGGCCCTGGCCGTACACTCCCTGCTGGCCCCCGGGGTCATGGAGATCGAGCTGTCCAGTCCGGTGGTCGACGCGGACAAGTGCATCCTGTGCCTGACCTGCGTGCGCGCCTGTCCCTACGGGGCCATGCAGGTCGACCACGCCAAGGGCGCGGCGGCCAGCGTGCCGGAGGCCTGCAGACGCTGCGGGATCTGCGCGGGGGAATGTCCGGCCAAGGCCATCCAGCTCCCGGCGTATTCGGACGCGGTGCTGCACAGCCAGATCGGCGCGGGCTGAGAACGCAAGACAAGAGGAAGCCATGGCAAAGAAGATCATCGTCTTCGCCTGCGAGAACTCTGCCCTCAAGGCCATCGAGGGGGTAACCGACCCAGGCGTCCTCGGGGCTATCGAGATCGTCCGCCTGCCCTGTTCGGGCAAGATCGAGATTGGTCTCCTGCTCAAGTGCCTGGAGGAGGACTACCCAGGGGTGCTGGTCCTGGCCTGCCCGATCGACAACTGCAAGTATTTGCGGGGTAACCGCAGAGCCCGCCACCGCGTCGAGATGGCCCGGCAGGCCCTCAAGGGGGCAGGCATCTCCGAGGAGCGGGTGCACATCGACTACATCTCCTCCGTGGAATCCCACAAGGTCGCGGAGTTGGTGCGAGGCATGCAGCAGCGGCTGATCGTAGGAACGGCTTCGGCCGCAGGAACGGCTTCGGCCGAGGGCGCAGGAGCCGCCCCGCCGGCATCCAGCTAGGGATATAGAAAAGGAGCGATAGCGTGATCACGGCTGTTCAGAAACCCTTCCAAGAGATCCACGAGATGGTGAAGGAGTACCGCAACCTGCTGATCCTGGGCTGCGGGACCTGCGTAACCGTGTGCATGGCCGGCGGCGAGAAAGAGGTCGCCATCCTGGCTTCCACCCTGCGCCTGGCCAACCGGGAGCAGAAGATCTCCATGAAGATCACCGAGGCCGCGATCGAGCGGCAGTGCGACCGGGAGTTCTTCGAACCCGTGCGGGACAAGGTCGAGGCCGCCGACGCCGTGCTGTCCATGGCCTGCGGGGTGGGCGTGCAGTTCGCCAGCGAGGTGTTCGAGGGCAAGCGCGTCCTGCCGGCCCTGAACACCAGGTTCTACGGGACCAACGAAGCGGTCGGGATCTGGTCCGAGCGCTGCGCGGGCTGCGGGAACTGCGTCCTCGACAAGTTCGGAGGGATCTGCCCGATCGCCCGCTGCTCGAAGAGCCTGCTCAACGGTCCTTGCGGGGGCTCGCAGAACGGCAAGTGCGAGGTGGACCCGGAGCACATCGACTGCGGCTGGCAACTGATCTACGACCGCATGAAGTCCCTGGGGCTGCTGCACCTGTTGGAAGAAAACGAGCCCCTCAAAGACTGGAGCACGGGCCGGGACGGCGGTCCCGGCAAGATCGTCCGAGAAGACATGGTGCTGTGAGATGAACACACAAACCCAGACTGAGCTGAAAGCCGATTCCAGGCTCGAACGGGTGCTGTCCGCCGGTCACTTCGCGGTCACGGCGGAGCTGGGCCCCCCGAAGAGCGCCGACCTGGCGGTGATCAAGACCAAGGCCGGACACCTGTCCGGGAAGGTCGACGCGGTGAACATCACGGACAACCAGACCGCCATTGTCCGCATGTCCTCGATCGCCGCAGGCGCTCTCGCCATGCAGGAGGGCCTGGAACCCGTAATCCAGATCACCTGCCGCGACCGCAACCGCATCGCGATCCAGAGTGACGTGCTCGGGGCCTACGCCCTCGGGCTGCGCAACATCCTCTGCCTGACCGGCGATCACCAGTGCTTCGGCAACCACCGCACCACCAAGAACGTCTACGACATGGATTCGGTCCAGCTGATCGGCGTGCTCAAGGGCATGCGGGACGACAAGGTCTTTGCCTGCGGCGATGAGATCCGCAACGGCAAGAAGGAACCCGTCGTGGAGCCCAGGATCTACATTGGGGCGGCCGCCAATCCCTTCGGGGATCCCTTCGAGTATCGGGTGATCCGCCTGGCCAAGAAGGTCAAGGCGGGAGTGGACTTCATCCAGACCCAGTGCATCTACGACATGGAGCGCTTCGAGGAGTGGATGCGCCAGGTGCGGGAACGGGGCCTGCACGAAAAGGTCCGCATCCTGGCCGGGGTCACGCCCCTGAAGTCCGTGGGCATGGCCAAGTACATGCGCGACAGTGTCGCGGGCTTGAGCGTTCCGGACTACTACATCGAGCGGCTGGAGAAGGCCGAGGACAAGGCGGCCGAGGGCATCAAGATCTGCGTGGAGCAGATCGAGCGGTTCCGAGAGATCGAAGGGGTGGCCGGGGTGCACATCATGGCCATCGAGTGGGAGCACCGAGTCGCCGAAATCGTCGAAAAGGCGGGGCTGCTGCCCCGGCCCGAGGCGGCCTGAGCGCGCAGCCGGCAAGACTAAGGCAAAGGAGAGCCTGATGAGCAGGATCGTGATCGATAAGAAACTGGACCCCAACTTCAAGTACGAGATTGCCGCGCGCCCGGGCGGTGAGAACATCAAGAAGTGCTTCGCCTGCGGGACCTGCACGGCCGGCTGCCCGGTCTTCCACGTCGAGCACGCCTACAACCCCCGGAGGATCATCCGCATGATTCTGCTCGGGATGCGGGAGGAGGTCCTCAAGTCCCCGGTCATCTGGCTGTGCTCCCAGTGCTACACCTGCTCGGCAAACTGCCCCCAGGGGGTGGACTTCTCCGACATCATGTTCGCCCTTCGCGACATGGCGGTAAAGGAAGGTTACGCTCCGGCATCCCTGCGGGAGCGCGTGGAGGCGGTGGGCACTGCGGCCAATGAGCTGCGCCGTGACCTGATCAAGCTGATCATGAAACAGGACGACCTGACCAAGGACACGATCCGCGAGAACTTCGAGGCGGCGCTCGAGAAGCTGACGGAAGAGCTGTAGGGGAGGGTAGGACATGGCAGCGGACGGCAACGGCAAGAAGCAGGTCGGCTCGGTCATGGTGGTCGGAGCAGGCATCGCCGGCATCCAGGCTTCCATGGACCTGGCCGAGAGTGGCTTCAAGGTCCACCTGGTCGAGCAGTCTCCATCGATCGGCGGAGCCATGACCCAGCTCGACAAGACCTTCCCGACCAACGACTGCTCGATGTGTATCGTCTCTCCCAAGCTGGTCGAGGCCAGCCGGCACACGAACATCGAGCTGCACACCTACTCGGAGGTCCAGGAGATCTCCGGCTCCGCCGGGCGCTTCTCGGTGCGCATCCGGCAGAAGGCCCGCAGCGTCGACGCCGAGAAATGCACGGGCTGTGGAACCTGCGTGGCCAGCTGCCCGGTGCGCCAGGTGGTGCGGGTGCAGGAGCGATTTCCCCTGGTGGAGAGCGAGATCACCCGCAGGACCGACCAGATCATCTCCACCTACGGCACCAACCGGGAGTCCCTGATCATGATCCTGCAGGAGATCAGCGCGGTCTTCAATTACCTTCCGGAGGACGCCCTGAGGACCGTGAGCGAGCGCCTGCAGATCCCGTTCTCCGAGGTCTACGGCACGGCGAGCTTCTACAAGGCCTTCAGTCTCGAGCCCAAGGGCAAGCACATCGTCCAGGTGTGCCTGGGCACCGCCTGCCACGTGCGCGGCGCTCCCCTGGTGCTCGAGGAGCTGGAGAGGGTCCTCGGGATTCCCGACGGCAAGACCACCGACGACGGCCTGTTCACTCTCGAGACGGTCAACTGCCTGGGCGCCTGCGCCCTGGGCCCGATCGTGGTGGTGGACGGCGAGTACCACGGCAACATGAGCATGGGC
>JAFGFV010000593.1 GCA_016930895.1 Spirochaetales bacterium
GATCCGGAAATGCTTCGGGCGCACTTCCGCCGGTTCGGCAACAACCTGGCCTGCTTCATCCTGGAGCCCTTCGTCGGGGCGGGGGGCTGCCTCCCGGCGGACCCCGAATACCTCCGCGAGGCCCGCTCCCTCACCGAGCGCTACGGGGTGGCGCTGATCTTCGACGAAGTGATTTCCGGCTTCCGCTTCCACCCCGGCCTGCTCTCGCAGCTCTACGGGGTCCAGCCGGACCTGGTCACGCTCGCCAAGATCCTCGGCGGGGGCATGCCGGTGGCCGCAGTGGCCGGCCGCGCGGCCCTCATGGAGCTGGCCTCCCGGACGGGCGGGATGCGCTTCTCGGGGGGGACCTATTCGGCCCACCCGGCGGGTCTCCTGGCGGCCAGGACCCTGCTTTCGCACCTGGAGGAGCACGCGGGGGAGATCTACCCCCGCCTCCATGCCCTGGGCGAGCAGGCGCGACAGGAGGTGGAAAGGGCCTTCGCCTCGGAGGGCATCTACGTCCGCTGCACCGGGGCACCCAGCTCGGTCATGCCCGGGAGCTCCATGGGGACCCTGCTGTTTCCCCACCACGAGCATTTCGTGTTCCGTGCCCCCGAGGACACCCGCAACCCCGAGGTGGTGGACCTGGAGCTGGCCGACCACGTGCTCCAGCTCCTGCTCCTGGTGGAGGACGTGCACGTGATGCACGGGTTCGGGTCCATTTGCACGGAACACACCCCGGAGGACATCCACCGTCTCGCGGCTGCCTGCCGCAGGGCCGCGCGACGCCTGAAGCCATACCTGCCAAGGAGGCCTTGATGCACCTGTTCGATCAGCCCGGCCCGCAGAATACCGAGACAGTCCTGCGGCTGACCCGAGAGCGCGGGGAGGCCCTGGGGATCCGCAGCTGCATCGTGGCCAGCAATCGCGGAAGAACGGCCCGGAAGGCGCTCGACCTCATGAGCGGCTTCCGAATCGTCATGGTCACCCACTGCACCGGCTTTCGAGAGCCGAACTTCCAGGAGCTCCCGGACGACGAACGGGCGCGCCTGCAGGAAGCGGGCATTCCGGTGCTCACGGCCACCCACCCCTTGGGAGCCCTGGGGCGGGCGGTGCGCAACAAGCTCGGCACCTACCAGCTGGATGAGATCATAGCCTACACCCTGCGGATCTTCGGGCAGGGGCTCAAGGTCGCCGTGGAAATCGCCCTCATGGCGGCCGACGCGGGGCTGATACCGGTGGGGCAGCCGGTGCTCAGCGTCGGCGGGACGGGCGAAGGGGCCGACACCGCGGCGGTGCTGCTGCCCACGAACACCCACAGCTTCTTCGACTTGCAGGTGCGGGAGATCATCTGCAAGCCCGCCGCCTGGTAGCTCCCCGGCAGCCAGATACGCCCGCCGGCCCGCCACCGGCCCCTACGCCCGGTCGAACCCCACCAGAAGAGTGGCCAGCTCGGTGTCCATGGGCAGGCCGCAGAGCTCCCGCAGGAGGGCATCGGCGCTGGCCGACGGACTGATCGAGAACACGCCCCGGATCCCCAGCCGCTCCGCCGCCTCCTCGAGCTCCGAGAACCCCAGCGGCGGCACGAGGAAATACGACGGTTTCGCCGCGTTCCCCCGGCGGCCGGGAAACATGACAAAGGAATCACCGAGGCTGACGTTCCGTTCCGTGTAAGGAGCGCACCCCGGCAGGACCTCCTCGCCCAGAATCCGATAGCAGCGCCCGTCTACCTCGATCTGCTGCTCCGGGGGGACGCCCTCGCCCTCGCTCTCCTCGACCAGGTACACCGTGGGCGCGGGGGGCGGGCGGAAGCTCCGGTCCTTGAGCACCGCAAAGACTACCTCCCGCGCCGCGGCCACCCGGACCCCGAGATTGAGCACCGGCAGGATCGCGCTGGAGCCGTAGCGCTCTTCTTCCGCCAGCACCCTGGCCAGGACCGGTCCCGGCACCCGGCGCACCGTTACGATGCCGGGCAGCCCGGCCAACAGCGCTTCGGAAGCCTCCAGGGCGGGAAGCGGCTCCGGCGGGCGCTCAGAGCCGGTCCGATCGGCGCCGGGGTTAGATCGCAACCTCGAGCCCCCGCTCGGCGGCAAAGCTGCGAACCTCCTGGAGGGTCGGCATGGACGGCTGCGCCCCCAGCCGCGTCACCGAGAGCGCGGCCACGGTGTTGGCGAAGGGAACCGCGGCGGCGATATCCCCGTGCCGCAGGTAGTGCACCCCAAGGGCGGCCGTGAAAGCGTCCCCCGCCGCCGTGGTGTCCACGGGCTTGACCGTGACGCCGGGAAACAGGTCGGCCCGCCCGGTAGAGGGATCGAAGAGCAGGGCGCCTCGCTCCCCCAGCTTGAGCACCGCGTAGCGGCTGGGGGTGATCTCGACCAGGCGCCGGGCCGCGCGCTCGGCGCTCTCGAGGGAGGTGCAGGGGATCCCGGTGATGGCCAGCGCTTCGGACTCGTTGGGGCTGATGATCT
Source organism: Spirochaetales bacterium (assembly GCA_016930895.1). Next base: position 2,448 of record JAFGFV010000593.1, read on the forward strand.
CCAGGCCCTCGAGGGCATGGAAGTCCACGTCCCGGATCGGCCCGGCGTCCAGGACGACCGGGATCCCGTGGGCTCCGGCCTGCCGGCAGACTTCAAACACGATTTCCTCGGGGATCTCCAGGTTGATCATCACCGCGCCGTAGGACTTCCGGAAGGCCTTCTGCACGTCCTCCGGCCGCAGGGCCATGTTGGCCCCCGGGAAGACGCTGATGCGGTTCTGCCCGTCCTCTTCGACCGTGATGGCCGCGAAACCCGTCTGCTCCTCGGAGTCGATCAGGAGCAGCCCCGCGTCCATGCCCTCCCGCTGGAGGTTCTCCTTGAGCACCTGGCCGTGGGTGTCCGCTCCCACCCGCCCGACAAAGCTGACCGGGAAACCCAGCCGCGCCGCGGCCACGGCCTGGTTGGCCCCCTTGCCGCCCGGCACGTAGCTGTAGCGGCTGCCCAGGAGGGTCTCACCGGGGCCGGGAACCCGCAGGACCTGCATGACCAGGTCCATGTTTACGCTGCCGACGACCAGCACTCTTTCGTGGTCTCCGCTCAAAGCTGCTTCCCTCCGCCGCGTGGAGCGCCGCGTGGCTCACCGCGCGGCGCATGGGGCATTCTATCCGCCGGCCGGCAAAAAGGCAACGACGATCCGGCCCCAGGACTGGGCACCCGCGTCACCCGCCGCCCCTCAGACCACGATCAGCTCCACGCCCCGGGAGCGCACCATGTCCGCCTGCTCCCGGGAGATCCCGCTGTCGGTGATCAGGGTCCGAATCCGCTCCAGGCCGCAGAGCATCAGGCTCCCGCGGCGGCTGAACTTGCTCGAATCGGCCAGCACCACCAGGTCGCGGCTGTGCTCGATCATGGCCCGCTCGGTCCGGATGAGCAGCAGCTCCGTGTTGGTGGCCCCCAGCTCGTCCAGGCCGTAGACCCCCATGAAGGCCCGGCTCGCGTAGTAGCGGCCGAAAGACCCCTCCTGGAAGGGGTCCAGGATCAGCTGGGAGTCCGGGTAGATGACGCCGCCGTTCAGCACCACGGTGTTGTCGGACACCCCGACCAGGGCCTGGGCAATGGCGAAGGAGTTGGTGATGATCTGCAGCCGCGCGGAGCGCAGGAACTCGGTCATCTGGTAGGTGGTCGAGCCCCCGTCGATGAACACGGTGTCGCCCTCCCCGCACAGGGACGCGGCTCGCCGGGCGATCGCTCTCTTCTTCTCCAGCTGCACTCCCTTGCGGTACTCGAAGGGAAGCTGGATCCCCTGGGGCTCGGCCCCCGGGGGGGGCTCCGCGAGCTCCGCGCCCCCGCGCACGCGCCGCAGGAGGCCCTTGTCCTCCAACCGGGCCAGGTCCCGCCGCACGGTGGCTTCCGAGGCCCGCACCAGCGGGACCAGGTCCGCCACCGCCGCGAACCGCCCCTGGCGAAGGACCCGGAGAATCAGCGCCTGTCGCTCCCGCTCCAGCATGGCTACCGCCTGGGTCGCTCAAGCCCTGCCGATCAGGCGGTAGAGCCGCTCCAGGTTCGCCGCCAGGCCGGCGGCAGGGTCGTAGAGCGAGGAGGTGCCGGTCACCAGGGTGTGCGCCCCGGCCGCGATCATTTGGGGGATGTTCTCCCAGCTCACGTTGCCGTCCACCTCGACCTCGATCTCCAGACCCTCGGACTCCGCTAGGCGGGCCACCTCGGTGATCTTGCCGAGGGTGTTGGGGATGAGCCTCTGCCCCGCGTAGCCGGGGTTCACGGTCATGACGCACACCAGCTCCACGTGGGGCAAGACCCAGCGCAGCGCCTCGACCGGGGTCGCCGGGTCCAGGGCCACTCCCGGTCGCGCTCCGCAGCTGCGGATCAGCTGCAGCGAGCGGATCGGGTGGCGCGCGGCCTCGAGATGGATCGCCACCGTGGCCCCCGGAAAGCCGGCAAAGGCGGGGACAAAGGCGTCGGGTTCCTCCACCATGAGATGGATGTCCAGGGGGATCGGAGAGTACTCGGACAGGCGCCGGCAGAAATCCGGCCCCAGGGTGAAGTTCGGGACGTAGTGTCCGTCCATGATGTCGACGTGCAGGTAGTCGATCCCCTTCTCCGCCATCAGGTCCAGCTCCGC
>JAFGFV010000594.1 GCA_016930895.1 Spirochaetales bacterium
ACGCGGATCGCCGGGCTGGGGCCGGAGCCGGTCGAGCTCGGCGAGTCCGGAGACCTGGGGATGGAAGCGCTGCTGCCCGCCACCTTCAGCCTCCGGGCGACGCGGCTGGGCTACGCCCCCATCGAGCAGGACTTCTACGTGGAGCCGGGAGTCGGCGTCCTCGACCTGGGGCAGGAAAAGGGCTCCCGCTGGGCCTTGAGCTTCTACCTGCAGATGATGAACTACCCGGGCTTCGACGCCTCCTTCTACCCCGTGCGGGACTTCCACTGGGTCAAGCTCGGATTCCACACCTACCTGGTCGGGCTGGTGCTGGCCGAGGACCGGGACGAGAGCATGCTGGTGAGCTACTCCCTGTCGAACCTCAACCTCTCCACCGGACTCTACCTGAACGCCTCGGACCGGCTGTTCCGCTTCTACGCGGGCCTGGGGGTGTTCCTCCGGGTGATCACGGCCAGGGAGTGGGCGATCGCGATCGAGCCGATCGCTCCCTGGGGGTTCTATCCGATCCTGGGGACCGAGATCTCGCGCAGTGAAAGGCTGCGTTTCTTTGCCGAGTACACCCCCCTGTTCTACTGGCCGACCAACCCGGAGCTGTTCTGGCTCTCAGTGCCGTCGGACTCCGGGCCGCCGATCCTGCCCATCCCCCTGAAGTCTCCCGTGGTGTTCTCGGAGATCCTGATCTTCCGCTTCGGCGTGAGGTGGCTGCTGTGAAAACGACCGGACTGAAGGCCATCGGGCTGGCGGCAATACTCGCTCTCGGGCTGCCCGCCTGCAGCTTCCCGCCCTACGACGAGGGGCTGTCCCTCGGCATGCTCACCGCCAGAAAGATGGACGCGGTGGGATCCATCGGACCTCTGAACCTCTGGTACGAGGAGTTCCAGGGGCTCGATACCGCCTTCCTGCTGTCCAAGTCGAACCTGATCGACGGCGCTCCCATCGAGGGCTACTTCGTCGCCGTGGGGGCCTACAACCTTCAGATCTTCGCGGTGGAGTACGGCACCACCCACACCCTTGGCGAAAGCCGTTGGGAGGGTTTGCCGAACACCCACTCGGAGCAGCACCCACTCGTCCTCGAGATGGCCAAAGACTCGTCAAACGGGGGAGGCGACCTGTACGCCTTCGCCTTCTCGGATGCCGACGCACACCTGCTCACCAAGGACCTGCTCCAGCCGCTGGACGGGGAAGGGATCTTCCCCCTGGAGCCCCTGATCGCGGCTGATTTCCCCGGCTCGGACCCCCGGGTCATCGGCGTGACCGTGGTTCCGGCGGCGTCCCTGGACTACGACGAGGTGCTCGTCCTCTGGCGCGACGAGGTCAGTCGCCAGTACCGCGAAGCCCGCTACCGGACGGAGCACTCCCCTCCCCCACCCTATCTGAGCCCCGGGGCCCCGAACGACGTCCGCCTGGGCGCGGGCTTTGCCGGCCTGCCCAGCACCATCGACCTGGGCTTCTACGGCCACCACGCCGCCTCCGGGCGGAGCTACCTGAGCGTCTACATCGACGGCCAGGACACGTACCGCACCTACCGCTGGGACGACACTCTGACGGTCACCGAGCTCACGGCCATGGACCGCCGGGTCGACAGGATCCTGTCCAACGGCCTGTTGTTCAGCTACGGGGAGACCATGGGCTACGTGTATGACGCAGCAGGGGTGGAAGTGAACCGCTTCCCTCTGGGGGACCTGCGCCTGTCCTGCGAGATCACCGTGGGGGCGACCCCCCGGCTGTTCTTCACCCTGCCCACCTGGGGACGGGGCGGCAACGACAGCGACGATTTCCTCTTTGTTCTGGTGTACTCGATCCCGACCAGCGAAATAGACGAGCTCTGAGACGGATCTGGCGCGCGGGCGGCGGGCAGCGCGTGGCTCTCAGGAGCCTCCGGCGGGCAGGTCCTTCAGCTCCTCCAGGAACTCCAGCATCACGGGGTCTTCGGAGTAGCGGCCGGCTTCGCGCTCCAGGAAGGACGCCCGGTCGGTCGGGTCGTTCAACAGGGACAGCTCGTAGAGAATGTCGCCGATCTCCGCCGCAGCCCCGGCCCGGCCGGCGGCCTCGTAGGCTTCGTCGTAGCGCTTGATGCGCACCCACAAGCCCGGAAAGGTCTCCTCGTTCGAGGCCAGGAACGCGTTCAGGTGCACCTTGGTCTCGGCCAGGGCGGCGGAACCGCGGCCCGCCAGGAGCGAGGCTTCCTTGGACACGTAGTCCCGGTAGCCCTCCGCCAGCCGGTTATAGCGCGACTCGAGGGCCTCGAGGCGCTGAACTTTCGCCGCCAGCTCCCGCGAACGCGCCTCGGCGGCCTCGGCCTGGGCTTCCGCCCCTTGGGCGCGGGCCTCCGCCGCGTTAGCCCGGGCGAGCACCTCCTGCAGCTGCTCGCTCAGCTGCGACGGCTCGGCCCCGGCCGCTGCAGCGCCCCCGGCCTCCGCGGCCCGCAGGCTGGCGATCTCCTGCCGGAGCGCCGCCATCTCCGTCTCCATGGCGGTCTTCTCCTCCTGGAGCGCGCTGATCACGGCGACCTTGCCGTCCAGCTCCTGCTGGAGCGCGCCAAGCCGCTCGGCAAAGCTCGCCTCGCCTTCCTCGATCTGCCGCCGTGATCTCTGCAGCTCCGCGCGCAGAGCAGCGGCTTCGTTTTCCTTCACGGCCAGCTCTGCCTGGAGGTCGGCAATGCTTCCCGTCCCGCCTTCCGTGTCCCCTTCCACGAACGCGAGCCGCGCCGTTTTCAACTCCAATTCGGTTTGCAGCGCCTCGAGCTCAGCGGTCTTCTGCTGCAGCTCGGACTCCAGGGTCTCAATTCTGGCGTCCCTCGCCTCCAGGTCCTTCTGCAGGCGGGCGACGTCCCCGCCGCTGAGCAGTCCCCTGGCCTCCGCGGCCCGGCTGATACCTTCCACCGCGGCGCCCACCTGCTCGCTGTGGGGATGGCGCCGTATCAGATCCACGTACCCCGCGATGGCGGCGTTGTGCTGGCCTTCGGACAGCAGGCGGTTGGCCCGCGCCAGGGCGTCCGCGGCAGCCGCGCTCTGGTCCCGGCGCAGCCCCCGGAGGCCGAGCTGGAAACCCGCCTGGCGGATCTGCGACACCAGACGCTGCACGGTGGCCTGTTCCTCCGGCAGGTACTCCAGGGCGCGGGTGTAGTTGGCCAGGGTGGCCTCGTAGTCCCCCGCGGCATACGCCGTTTCCGCCTGCTGCAGGAAGTCCCGCAGCTCGAGCGCCCGTGTGAGATCCCCCTCCCGTGTGCGGCCGACGAAGTACTGATGGGTGCGGTCCACCTCCGGGATCATGGCCAGCGCTTCCCGGTACAGGGCCTCGGCCCGCTCCACCTGCCCCGATGCGTACAGGTTGTCAGCCTGGACGATCCGGTTCTTGAGGTCCGTGACAACGTTGGCGGCAGCGATCAGGGAAGAGGTATCCACCACTCCCTTGCCCATCTCGCTGCGCACGAGGCTGGTAATGGAGTCTACCACGAAGAACTCGATCTCCCGCCGATCGAGCATGCTCGGCAGGGTGGCGATCTGGGGATCGTTCAGATATGCCTTGATGGCATCCAGGTTGCCGAGGGCCTCC
>JAFGFV010000595.1 GCA_016930895.1 Spirochaetales bacterium
CACTCGTAGGGCTCCCGGAACACCAGGCACTTGAAGCGGCGGTGTATTACTGCCGTGGCGTAGCGGCGCTTCAAAAAATGCAGGTCCGGCACTCCGAACCAGGAGCCAGAGAGGGGCGGGTTGGAGTGCAGCCGCCACTCCCCGGCGTCGTACAGATGCTTCCAGCGCTGCCAGTCGTCTCGGGACTTGATGGTGAAGTCCACCGGGATGCCCAGGACATCGGTCTTGCGGATCGTGTTCTCCGGGTCCTTCGGGATCTTCAGGGTCTCCCCGTCGATGGAGTAGATCGTTCGATACTCCTCGTCTTCCTCCAGGAGCCTCTCCTGGAAGCCGAAGCGGGGGTCGAAGAAGAAATACACCATGTCGTGATCGAAATAGTACTCCGGCTCCGCCTCTCCCAGGCCCTCCTGCCGCCACCGGGCCACGGTAGGGCCCCAGTAGTAGTCCACAATGCCGATGCGGTCGACCGGCTGACCCTGAAACGTGCGGCGGATACGCTCGAAGGAGGTCATGTCGCCTTTCGCCGAGGGGTGTCGCGGCTGAACTCGCGCGCTGTCTGACCCACCCCGGACCTACGCCGTCCGCTATCCACCGAACAGGCCCTCCATGTACCGCGAACCCGGCGGCATCGCGCCTCCCGCTCGTTGTTGGGAATCGACATACTCACTCCGTGGTTCTAGAGTTTCGAAAGGTCCCAGATCGGCGAGAGATCGACGATCTTCTCGTTCGACTTGAACAGCTCCGGATCCTCGATGAGCATACTACGGACTTTCGTGGTCCAGCGCTGGTAGACCGCCGTGGCGGTGAGCCTACGCACTGACTCGCGGAAGTCCTCGCACTTCATGATCACGATGACCAGATTGTCGAGCATGTAGACGTACTCTTCGAGGAATCCACTGTCCCGGGTGGCCGCGATCAGCTCCGGCCAGGTGTTGTCGTGCATGTCCCGGTAGTCCCTGACCCGCTCGGGATGCAGCCGCATCAGTTCACAGATCACTTCCACGGTCGTTGCCCCTCCCGCTGTGTTGTGCGACGGCGCCGGCCCCTGGGGGGCACACTCGCCGTGGCTAAGCCAGCCGCTCGAGCATGCCGGCTGGTATTCTCATTTCACGGCGCCTGCGGTCATGCCCTTGATCAGTTGGCGCTGGAACATGAGGTACACAACCAGGATGGGGATCATCGCGATGGTGAGACCGGCGCTGATGATCGGGATGTTGACCTCCAGGTTGTTGCGCTGGGAGGTCACGGCGACCATCAAGGTCGTGCGCTGGGCGCTCGGGAGGATCAACAGGGGCAGCAGCAGGTCGTTCCACATCCATACCGAGTTGATGATCCCCAGCGCCGCAACCCCGGGGCGGCTGATCGGGAACATGACCTGCCAAATGGTCTGCCAGTGAGAGGCGCCGTCCATGCGGGCGGCTTCCACGATCTCGTCCGGAATTCCCCGGAAGTAGGCCCCGAGCAGATACACCCCCAGGGGCAGCCCGAAGGCAGAGTAGGCGAGTATCAGGCCGTAATACTGGTCCATCATCTTCAGGTCCAGCACCGTCTGGTACACGGGAACCATGATGGTTGGGAACGGAATGACCAGGGTGCCGACCAGGAAGGCGAAGATGAGGTTACGCCCTGGGAAGCGAACCTTGGTGACGGCGTATGCCACCATGAGGGAGACGATCGTGCACAGCAGGACTCCACCGCTGGTAGTGATGGCGGAGTTCAGGATCAGCCGGCCAACGGCGAAGCGGCGAAACTGGATCCTGAAGTTTTCGAGGGTCGGTTCCCTGGGAGGTGCGAAGCGGCTGAGGGCGTACCCCTTGGTGGTCTTGAAGGCTGTGGCGGCAGTGTAGTACACGGGAAACAGAGCGACGAAGGCGCCTATTACCAGGATCAGGGTGATCACTACCCGGCTCAGGCGCCGGCCGAGCCGCTGACGCAGGCCCTGACCCACGTTATCCAGCGCCATGGCTTACGCCTTCTCCTTCCGGGTTCCGGACACGTACATGTAACGGACCTGGAAGATCGCGAAGATCAGGACGAACACGAACAGGGCGATCCCTATCGTAGTCCCGTAGCCCAGTTCGCTGAAGCGGAAGGCGGTGATGTACACTAGGTACTCCGGCAGCATGGTGGCATAGCCGGGACCCCCTTCGGTCATGGCGAAGATGAAGGGGAACATCCACACCAGCATTCCGCTCGTGCAGAGGATGGTCCAGTAGCCCATCACGGGAAAGATGATCGGGATGACGATCCGGAACATGCGGGTAAAGAAGCCCGCCCCGTCCAGGGCGGCGGCGTCGAACAGCTCATCGGGGATGGTGCCCAGCCCGGCCAGGTACGTGACCACGCCGAGCCCGAAGTAGCTCCAGAGCACCACGGCCACCAGGGAGAACAGGGCTACCCGCTTGTCTCCGAGCCAGGACAGGGCCAGGAAGTCCAGCCCGATCGTCCGGAACAGCTCGTTGAGCGGTCCCTGCGCGTGGAGGAGCTCCCGAAAGACCTGGCCTACGATCACCGGCGCAATGGTGTAGGGCATGAAGTATACCGCCCGGAAGAAGCTCCAGCCGGGGGTGCGCTGGAAGATCAGCAGGGCGACGATGAGTGGCAGGACCACCCAGATCGGCAGGGTCAGCACGACCTTGGCGGCGTTGAGAAACGCCTCCTGAACTTTGGGATCGTTGACCATGCGGACATAGTTGGCCAGCCCGGACCAAACGGCCGCTTCTCCGAACTGGGAGGCAAAGAAGCTGGTGTAGAAACCCCGGAGCAGGGGAACGATCTTGAAGCTCAGGGCCAGCGCGACTGCAGGGACGACCAGAGCGAGACCGACCAGGGCGTCCCGGCGGCGCTGTGTGCCCCGCGCGAGAGCGGAGCCCCGCTTGGCGGATGCATCTGCTCCCATCAACCCTCCCTGTCTCTCAGTGCTGTTCAGGAAACGGGTGCAGCCGGGAGAGGTCCCGGCTGCACCGCAGTAGCCATTCGATCCTGCGAAGCCTACTTCCAGATCGGGTTGTCGGGCTTCTTCAGTGGCGACTCGTCCAGCGCCCGGTTCAGCCGCGCGATCCAGTCATCCACCTCCAGCTGCCCCTGCATGACCTCCTGGTAGCCCCGGCTCAGCTCGTCGAGCTCCCGGCCGCTATTCAGAACACCGGTGTGCACCATGGGATTCTTGATGATTTCCTGGATCTGCAGGAACGCCGGGGCATAGGCGTTGATGCTGGCGTCGAACTGCGAGGTGTTCGGCTGCATTCCGCCCTGCTCGAGCCACAGGTTAGCCAGGTCGGCGCTGCAGAAGAACACGACGAACTTCCAGGCCTCCTCGGGGTGCTTGCTCCAGGGGGTGATGCCCCAGGAGGAGCCGGGCACGCCGCTGAACTTCCGTGCGAAGGGGGCGTCCGGGTTGATCGAAGGCGGAAGCATGGCCCCCACGTTCTCATGCCCGATGGCGTCGCCGGCGGCCTTCCAGTGGAAGGCGTCCGAGATGATGCTGGGGGTGAAGGCGGCCTCTTCCCGGAGGAAGAAGTCGAAGCCGTC
>JAFGFV010000596.1 GCA_016930895.1 Spirochaetales bacterium
CTTCGTGAACGGGCGCCTGACGGCACTGCTGTACAAGGGCACGGTCAGGATCGTGGAGCGCGAGCGCTCGTGGTCGTCCCTGTTTTGTCCGGAGATCCGCTCGATCGAGGCCGCCGGCTTCGACCAGCGCTGGTGCCGGGATGCCGCCCGGATCCGGGGGCTGCCCTTCCAGGTGCTGGCCCGCCGGGCGGGGAAGGTTGAGGAACGCGCGTGAGGCTACACAAGTGAGCAAGCTGTGGGAAAAGGAGTACTCCCTCGACAAGCTGATCGAGGAATACACGGTCGGCGATGACCCCGAGCTGGATCTGCGGCTGGTGAACGCCGACTGCGTGGCGAGCGTCGCCCACGCGGTGATGCTGGAGCGTATCGGCATCCTGACGGCGGAGGAGCTGAGAGGCCTGCGGCGGGAGCTCGTCGAGATCATTCGGAGCAACGATGCCGGGGACTTCACCATCCGGATGGACGAAGAGGACTGCCATACGGCCATCGAGAACCGTTTGGTAGAGAAGCTCGGCGAGGCCGGCAAGAAGATCCACACGGGCCGCTCCCGGAACGATCAGATCATCGCCGCCCTGCGCCTGCACGCTCGCTCGGCGCTGCTGACCCTGCAGCGCTCGTGCCTCGAGCTGGTGGGAACCCTGAAGGGGTTTGCGGCCAAACATGCGGATGTGCCCATGCCGGGGCGCACCCACATGCAGATCGCCATGCCCTCCTCGGTGGGACTGTGGGCCGGCGCGTACGCGGAAGAGCTCCTGGACGACCTGCGCCTCCTCGAGGGAGCCTACGACCTCAACAACCTTTCGCCCCTGGGCTCGGCGGCCAGCTACGGGGTGCCACTGCCCCTGGACCGGGAGCTGGTGGCGGAGCTGCTCGGCTTCCGGGCGGTCCAGAACAACGTGCTGTACGTGAACAACAGCCGGGGCAAGTTCGAGTCGGTCATCGTGGACGCAGCCGAGCAGGTCATGCTGACCCTGAGCAAGCTGGCCCAGGACGTCATTCTTTTCTCCATGCCGGAGTTCCGCTACTTCGCCCTTCCCCAGGAGCTGTGCGGGGGCAGCAGCATCATGCCCCAGAAGCGCAACCCCGGCATGCTCGAGCTGATGCGGGCCAAGGCTGCCGCGGTGGGGGCTGCCGGGGTGCAGATCAAGGGGATCATCCGCTCGCTGCCCTCCGGGTACAACCGGGATTTCCAGGAGACCAAGGGGCCGTTCCTCCGGAGCCTCGGCCTGGTTCTGAACAGCCTGCGGGTGGCCGATCGGGTGATGCAGAGCCTGGGGGTCGACGAGGAGGCGCTGCTGGCGGGTTTTCTCCCCGAGATCTACGCCACCGATCGGGCCCTGGAGCTCGTGGCTTCCGGAGTGCCGTTCCGGGACGCCTACCGCCAGGTGGCCGCGGCCCTCAACAGTCCGGAGGCCCTCGAGGGCTTGGGGCGGATGGACCCCCACGAGGCAATCCGCAGGAAGGCCCACACCGGCACCACCGGGAAGCTTAACCTGGAACTGATCGATCAGCGGCTCGGAGAGCATGCCCGCCGGCTCGCCGAGCAGGCTGAAGGAGTGGAGCGCTGCGTGCGGGAGCTCACCGGCCTGGACGCCCCCCTCTAGCCGGGGCGGCCTCGGCGCGTGCGTGTCCAGCTGCGCCGTCGCTGCTCCGCTTTACCGCGTCGGGCCCGCGGCCCGCGGTTTTCTTGACAATCCGGTCGGTTGCGGCGGATAATTCGCTGCGATGAGATCACACATATCTGGAGCGCGTCAGTCGAATCTCGCGGCCGTCGTCCTGCTGGTCGGCCTTCTGGCCGCCGGGGGGCTGGCGGGTTGCCGTGTCCTGGGCCCCGCCCCGGCAGAGCCGGACTCTCCAGCCGCCGCCCGTCCCAAGGCGGGGGGGCTGCCGGCGGCTGCCGAGCAGGGGGACCTCGACTCTGCCCGCGCCGCCGTGGAGCGCAACCCGGCGCTGGTCGGGAAGGAGGACGAGGCCGGCTGGAGCGCTGCGGCGCACGCCGCCTGGAACGGACACAAGGACGTCTACGACTACCTGATCGCCCAGGGGGCCCCCGCCAGCGTCTTCACCGAGGCGGCCCTCGGGCCGCTCCAAGCTCTGGTGGAGCGGCTGCAGAACAATCCGCGGGCCGCCAACGCCCAGGACGGGCGCTACCGGGCTCCACCGCTCACCTGGGCGGTTCGCACGGGAAATCGGGCGGCGGTGGAGTACCTGCTCGACATGGGCGCCGACGTGAATCTCGCGGACCGCGCCGGACGCACGCCGCTGCATGCCTCCGTTTCCGCCGGACAGCTCGACATAGCCCGCACCCTGGTGCACGCGGGTGCGGACCCGGGGGCTGCCGACACAAGGGGGCAAATCTCGCTGCACCTGGCCGCCGCCGCGGGGGATCTCCAGTTCTGCCTCCTGCTGCTGGAAGCCGGTGCGCCCCTCGACGCACAGGACGACGAAGGAAACACCCCCCTGCATCTTGCTGCGGCAGCCGGGGACTTCGAGCTCTGCGAGTACCTGCTGTTCCTGGGGGCCGACGCCGGGCTCACCAACGCCCGAGGCCTTTCTCCGGGGGGCCTGGCCGCGGAAGGCGGGCACCGGGACGTGGCGGAGCTGCTGCGCCTGCGGGAGGAGTGACGGGAGCAGGGGGCCGGGGCCCCGCTTCGCCGAGGGTGAGCC
>JAFGFV010000108.1 GCA_016930895.1 Spirochaetales bacterium
CATGGAGACCCTGAGCCTGTCCAGGGACGCCAACACCGATGAGAAGGTCATCTACATCGACGTGCCGGAGACCTCCCAGGCGGAATACGCGGAAGCCTGCCGCAGGAAGGCGGAGGAGGACGGCCGCCGGTTTTCGATGGTTCCCGGCAACATCCGCCTGATCAGGATGCTGATCGAGGGGGAGTGGGCCCCCGAGGAGTTCCTGATCGTGAAGCCTGGACAGAAGGTGCGGGCGGTCTACGACTGGGAGGAAGTCGTCCGGGCGGGGTCCTAGCTCACTCGGGGCAGGTCCACCCCCAGGGCAGGCGGCTTGCGTCCACGTCCGCTCCTGCCCCGGTTTCGCCCGCCAGCTCGACGGTCAGCCCCGGGTGCTTGCCCAGGGGCGGCGCCAGGCTTCCCGCGACGCGCTCGATCCGGATGCGCCGTCCCGTGCCTTCCGCCGTGCCGCGCAGCCGAAGCAGCGAGAACTCGCCCTCCTGCCAGCGTACGGACAGCCCATCGTCCAGGTACAGCGACCCATCCGCCCATCCCTCCGCCCCCGGGGCGGGATACACGCGCCAGAGCAACGGCCGCGTCGAGGCCTCGGCGGCGTGCTGGGCCGGCCCGTCGTGCAGGGCTGGCCCGGCCAGCGGAAGCGCGGCTCCCGCGCGGACGTACAGGGGCAAGCGGTCGAGGGGGGCGCCCGCCTCGAAGCGCCGGCCTCCATCCAGGCGCTCGCCGGTCCACCAGTCCTCCCAGTACCCCCCGGGGGGCAGGTAGACCTCTCGGCTTGGAGCGCCGGCGCGCAGCACCGGCGCAGCCAGCAGGTGGGGGCCGAGCATGAGCTGGGTGTCGGCGACTTCCGGCGACCGGCAGCCCGGGTCCCCGGGAAACTCGTAGAGCAGGGGCCGCAGGATCGGCGCCCCGCTCGCGTGGGCTTCCCAGGCCAGAGTGTACAGGTACGGAAGCAGGCGGTAGCGCAGCTCCAGGTACCGGCGGCCGATCTCTTCGACTTCGTCGCCGAAGCGCCAGATTTCCTGGCCCAGGCTGCGCTGGGAGGTGTGGTTGCGGCAGAAGGGATACAGGGCGCCCAGCTCCAGCCAGCGGGCCATGAGCTCGGGAGTGGGCCGTCCGAGGAAGCCGCCGATGTCCGGCCCCACCAGCGGCTGACCGGACAGGCCCAGGTTGAGGAGCATCGGGATCGACATGCGCAGGTGCTCCCAGCTGGAGCGGTTGTCGCCGGTCCAGGAGCCGGCCCAGCGCTGGACCCCGGTGAAGGCCGCCCGGGTGAACAGGTAGGGCCTCCGCTCCGGCGCCAGAGCCTCGAGCCCCTCGCGCGTGGCCCGGGCCATCAGCAGGCCGTAGAGGTTGTGGACTTCCAGGTGGCTGATGCCCCCTGGGCGGCTCGAGAGGCCAGGCAGTGCCGCTTCGCCCCGGTGCCGCACCCGGCGGGTCAGGGTGCGGGCGGGGGTGAAGGTCGAGGGCTCGTTCATGTCGATCCAGAACCCGTCCACCCCCTCACCCAGGTAGCCCCGGAAGAGCCGACCCCACCAGGCGCGGACCGCGGGGACCGTGAAGTCAGGGAAGGCCGCCGGCCCGGGCCACACGGGGCGGTGGTGGACCCTCCCGCGCCGATCGGTGCAGAAGTATCCTTCAGCGAGCCCATCGCGGTACACGCAGTACTCCAGGTCGCGCTTGATGCCCGGATCCGCAATCACGATCACCCGGAAGCCCTGCTCGTGGAGCCCCCGGATCAGGGCCGGCGGGTCCGGGAAGCGCTCCCGGTCCCAGGTGAAGCAGCGATAGCCGTCCATGTGGCCGATGTCCAGGTGGATCACGTCGCAGGGCAGGCGCCGCCTGCGGAACTCCCGGGCGGTCTCCAGAACCTTGGACGCGGATTCCTCGGGGTCCCACCTGGAGTGATGGTGTCCCAGCGCCCAAAGCGGGGGCAGGGGAGAACGGCCCGTGAGCAGGGTCAGCTGCTCGACGACCTCCGGCAGGCTCGGTCCGGCCAGCACGTAGTAGACCAGCGGCCCTCCGGCGGCGGCATACCGGGATTCAGGATGGCCACCAATTCCGCCGACCCGGAAGACCGAGTAGTGGGGATTGTCGAAGAACAGGGCGTGGGCGCTCCCGTCCTGCCGCAGGGCGACCTGCAGCGGACAGGACTGGTAGATGGGGTCCGACCCGGGACCCATGTCCGCGTTGTCGGTGTTCCACATGACCAGGCGCCTGCCGTTCTTGAGCAGCCCGCCGGTCTTCTCCCCGAAGCCCAGGTACAGCTCCGGCTCCGGGGAGCGCTTGCGGCAGGCCGCCCAGCCGCGGCGGAAGCCGGGCGCCGTGGCGTCGGCGTGCAGGGTTTGTCCAGCGAACTGGAACTCCACGGTCGCCCCGGCCGGCCGGACCACGGCTGTCAGCTCGCCGCTTTGCCCCGTGATCCTGAGAGTGCCGTCCCGCCGGCTCTCCGTCGACAGCGCCTCCCCCTCCCGGCAGATCACGCTCTCTGAGCGGTAGGGGGTCTCCCGTCGGCCGGTCACCACGACCCGCCAGACCTGGGGAGTGATCCCGGCGATCTCGATGCGCCCGCGCCTGCACTGAAGGCAGACGGCGCCGCCGGGTCCTTCCGCCGGGGCCGTGACCGCCCCGATCCCACGCCAGCGCCGCGGAGCGATCCGCAGGTTGAGAAGCGGCTGGGTGAGGTTGGTCGCGAGCTTGAGCTCGAGCCAGTCCCGAAGAGCGCCTTCCATACCCTCTGGCAGCGCTCAGAGCCGGCCCGAGCGGATGATCCCGATCAGGAACCATACCCCGAGAATCACGGCGATGCCGAACCCCGCCACCCCCAGGATGGGCATGCCGAAGAGGATCGGCTGGGCCGTACCCCGGAGAAAGAACGAGGAGCCGACCAGGAGCCCGGCGATCACCACGGCGAAGGACAGGCGGTTGACCGAGCGATCGATTTCCCGGATCCGCTGATCGAAGTCTTCGACGTCGAAGGTGAGCTTGAGCTTGCCGGAGCGCAGTTTCTTCAGGATCTCGTAGGCGTCGTAGGGAAGGGCGCGGGCCAGGCGTCCGGTATCCTCCGCCAACTCTAGGATCTTGTCCTTGTCTACCCACTCCCGCAGGCGCCCCAGGCGAACCCGCTCCACGAAGGGCCTGGCCACCCCGATCACGTCGAAGTCCGGGTCCAGGCTCTTGCCGAGGCTCTCCACGGTCACGACGACCTTCAGGGTCAGGGCCAGGTCCACGGGGAGGGAGATGCGATAGCGCCGGATGATGGCGCTCAGGTCGAGGAGCATCCTGCCCACCGACAGCTGGGCCAGGGGCATGTGATGGTAGTAGTGTATGAGCCGCGAAAGATCCTGGCTGAGCTCACTGCGGCTGCGCTGGGTGGTCTCGGTGAGAAGCTCGAGGTTGTAGAACACCCGCATGAGCTTGTCCGGGTCCTGGGAGATGAAAGCCATCAGCATGCTCACCAGGGCC
>JAFGFV010000597.1 GCA_016930895.1 Spirochaetales bacterium
GACGGAATCGATATGCCCAGCTGCGGTATGTCCCGTTCGAGGAAGGCGCGGACGAAGTCCTCGCGCCAACGGACCGATTCCCTGTCGTCGCGGGCGAGCAGGGACCGGGGAAACCCGCCTCGGACCCAGAGGGTCCTGGTGCGTTGCGGCCCGACCTCGTCGATGGCGAAGGGCCCCAGGTCATGGAAGGCGATGCGGCCCGCCAGGCTTTCGGAGGCCTGGCTCACGAGGTCCGGCGAGGCGCTGCCGAGGACGAGGTAGCGCGTTTTCGGCTGCGTGTCCGCAAGGTACCGCAGCAGGGGGAAGAGCTCGGGCATGCGCTGGACTTCGTCGATCACGACGGTCCCGGTCAGCGCCTCCAAGGCGGTCTGCGGCTGAGAGAGGCGGGCAGAGTCGCGGGGGTTTTCCAGATCGAAATAGTGATCTGCAGCGAGCATGCGGGCCAGAGTGGTCTTCCCGCTTTGGCGCGGGCCGAGGATCGCGGTGACCGGTGCCGAGGCCAGCTTCTCACGGATCTCAGCCAATTCCCGAGCCCGCTTGACGATACCGGTGGCGCTCGTCTCCATAGTCGATACTCTATCACGGTATCAATGAAATTTCGATGTCGACCTTCGAAATTTCATTGATAAAGCGCGTGACACTGCGGGCCATCCCCAGCGCGGTAAGCATCCGCACCGTGTGAGGGGCGCGCCGTCCCGGGATGCCCGACTGGCCGTTCCGGTGCCGGACGGGTAAGCCCGGCCCGATTGCGATTTTGCTCACAACTTAGGAAAAATTCCCGAAAATGAAACCGTGCGGGTTTATCTTACGGATGGCCGCATCAGCATGGACTACCTGCATTCGACGGGTGGCATGAGGAGGTCGGAATGGGCGCTCTAGACAGACAATCGAACGCGCGAAGTGCACCGCGGAAGGCCTTGATGACGCTTTGCGGTGCTCTATTGTTCTTCAGCTTCACCGCACTGCTGCCGGCGCAGACTCTGAGCGTCGTGGGCGGAGGCAAGTACGATCAGATCGCCCCCAACCCCATCCCGGTGACCACCAGCGGCGCGAGCGACATCGGCGTACTGCTGATAGATCTGACTTCCACCGGGGGAGCCTCATACATCGGTCAGATCGACATCGCCTTGAACGCCGGCGATACCCTGGGAACCGGGCACATCAGTGGCGTGAAGGCCTATCTGAACACACTGAACAAGTACGATCCGACGGTTCCGGCTGGAACCTGGACGCCTCTGGTTACGTCCTTCTCGACCACGGCGTCGAGCGTGACCATCACTACGTCGGACGGCGCTGCCGTGGTCCCGGCCGGGGCCAATCGCGCGCTCTGGATCGCCTTCGACTACGACGCGGGCACGCGAACCGACACGCCGAAGGTGGTCAGCTACTACATCAGCCAGATCCTCTACGGCGCGGCGGCGGGTGGAACCGGTTCCCCCTTCGATCCGGCCGGAGATCCGAACTCCACCGACGCGATCAACGACTACTATGTCACGGTGGCCGGCACCGGGCGTGTGGTCAGCGACGAGGAGAGCCAGGGAGCCACGGACGTGGAGGTCTTTTCCCTGACCTTCGGGGGAGGCGCCGATGACGAGAATGTCACCAAGAAGATCTTCAGCGTGACTCTCCAGAGCCTCGGGCCGCGGGATCTCGACGTCGACACAGCGGGCGTCCGGCTGCACCTCGACCAGGGGACCGTCGGCACGTATGACGACCTTGCCACGGACCCACAGATCGCCGTGGGCACGATCAGCGCAGGGCAGGTTACTCTCGAACCGTCTCCCGTCGATGTGAACGCATGGTTCACCGACACCACGAAGAACTACCTCGTGATCGTGAACGTCAGCGCCACCGCGGTGATTGGGAATTCCATTGGGTTCCAGCTGGCGGACCCGTCCGACGACGTAGTGTTCGCCGACGCGGTCGAAGACCCTGGGACATACCTTTCGGGGCAGTATGAGCAAGCCGGTTACATCACGAGTGCGACGACGATCCCGACCACCGGGGACTGGGACTTCGAGGTGATTCCGGCGCCGGATCTGGCCACTCCGAGAGTGATTGCCACGACTCCCAGAAACGGGGAGTCGAATGTCGAGCCGGATACGGTGATCGAGATCGTCTTTTCCCAGTACATGCAACAGGTGTCCGTGGAGAATGCTGGCAACTACACCGTAACGGACCTCACCAACGGCGGTACCATGACCGTCACGCCGACCTACAACAATCTGGCCCAGACCGTGACTCTGGCCACTGCCACCTTGAGTTGGGAGGCCACGTACAGCGTGGTCCTGAAATCTTCGATCGTGGACGTGGACGGCCAGACGCTCCTCGAAGAGTACGGCGAGGACTACGAGTTCATCTTCACGGTCAGGCCGCAGTACCCCACCGTGACCGAGCCCACCGCCCTGAACAACCGCATCGTGTCCGGCGGGAACAGCCAGGTGGTGATCCTGATCCCCGAGCCGCCGGGGGGCGCCAGCACCCTGATGAGCGTGCAGGTGTTCACCACCACGGGCAAGCTGGTCCGCTCCTTCTACAAGGATGAGCGCTACTCGGCCATCTCGGCCAGCCTGCCGATCCTGTGGGACGGCACCAACGGCCGCGGGCAGCCCCTGGGCCCCGGGATGTACTTCATCCAGATACGGGCCGCAGACTACAAACGCGTGCTCAAGGTCCTGATCGTCCGCTAGGCGGCCAGAGAAGAAGGCAAGGAGAGCGTACTGTGAGCGACAACAAGAAGCGATTCGGATACATAGCGGCCATCCTGGTTCTCGTGTTCGCCCTGGTGGGCCTGGCGGCGTATGGCCAGGACGGGGTGGGCGGCACCTCGGGGGCGGACTTCCTGCTGCTCCCCCCGGCCTCGCGCACCGACGCCATGGGCGGGGTATTCGACAGCCTGGAGATCAACTTGGAGGGCGCGCACTTCAACCCCGCGGCCCTGGGCCTGGTGCCGGACTTCCGGGTGCAGCTGAACGTCAACCCCCTGCCCAACGACGTCATGCAGAACCAGCTGGCCGTGGGCTTTCCGCTGTTCGGCGGCACCGCCGCCGTGGCGGCCCATCTGCTGACCACCGGCGGGTTCACCTTCATCAACGAGCTGGGGCAGGCCGAGGACTCGGTGAGCGTGTACGACGCGGCCGCCAGCTTGAGCTATGGCCGGGCGGTGTGGCGCTCGGTCTACGCCGGCGCCAACCTCAAGCTCGTCTACCGGAACCTGGGGGACTACCCCGGCTGGGGTTTCGCCGCGGACGTGGGCGCCGCCGCCCGTTTCGAGACCCCCCACGTGGGCCAGGCTCCCAAGGCCCCGACCTACGAGGAGCTGGAGAAGGAGTACCAGCAGGAGCAGAAGGGGATCGACGCCGAGCGGGACAAGCGCCTGAAGCCTGTGACCGAGGCCTCTTCGGCCCTCAAGGACCAGATCGCCAAGCTGGATGCCCAGCGGGCCGGTTTGGAGGCCAAGCTCGCCGAGGCCGCCGAGGACAAGCGCCCGGCGCTGGAGGAGGACAAGGCTGCGGTCGAAGCCCAGCTGCGGGATCTGGAGGGGCAGCTTCCGGCCGCCGAGGCCCAGGAGCGGGCGGACGTGGCGGCCATCGAAGCCTGGCACGCCGAGGAGTCCCGGGCGGCCCGGCAGCGCTTCGACATGAAGGTGGCGGACCTGAACTGGATCGACGCCGAGCGGGTCCGCCTGTTCGCCGTGATCGACGACCCGGCCCAGGAGCTCACCGACGCCATGATCGACGAGAACATCGATGCCAGCATCGCCAAGACGTGGCAGTTCCTGGCGGACCGGCGCAGTGCCCTGGTGGAGCGCCGGGACGCGTTCAGCCAGAAACGGCGGGCGCGGATCGCCAGACTCCGGGAGGAGATTGCGGCGTACGAGGAGCAGATCGAGAGCGAGGCCGGTCCGGCGGTCAACCAAACGAGCCAGGAGATCGAGCGCCTGCAGGCTCAGAAGGCAGAGCTCGAGGCCCAGGGGGACGAGGAGAGCAAGGCCCGGGTCAAGGAGCTGGACAAGGAGATCTCCGCCAAGCAGAAGGAGCTCCAGGCCCTGCTGGCCGATCCCTGGGTCAAGCGCCTGCAGGACCGCATCGAGACCAAGAACAGGGAGATCGCGGCCATCGAGGCTGAGATCGCCGCCATGGCCGCGGAGACCGACGCAGCGATCCAGGAGGCCTCCGTGCGGACGGAGAAGGACATCCAGAAGTTCGAATCCCTGCGCCAGGACCTCCAGAAGGAGCTGCAGAAGGCCAAGCTCAAGCGGGAGCTGGACCTGCTGGATGCCGGCCGGGAGAGCGCCCGGGAGAAGGCCCAGCGGAACTACAAGGCCAAGGAGCGGCGGACCTACGAGCGGCTGCTCGCGGCCATGTACGGGCAGGAGGAAAAGATCTTCCGGGCCAGGCTGGAGGCCGCCGAGGACGACGCCGAGCTGCGGGCCTACGATTTCGAGACCGAGCAGCAGCAGGCCCTGGAGGCCCTGGAGAACGAGTTCGCCTTCCAGGAGCGCTACCTGAACCGGAAGATCGCCGAGGCCAAGAGTGCCGGTTCCCCGGAACTGGCGGCGCTCCAGGAGGAGCTGAAGGGCAAGCAGGAGGCCTACAAAGCGGCCCTGGCCGATCTGGACCGGAAGGCAGCGGAGTTCGCGCAGGCGGAACAGGAGCGGCTGGACCGACAGATCGCGGACATCAAGTACGAGCGCCGGAAGATGCGCCTGGTGTTCCTGCAGACCGACAC
>JAFGFV010000109.1 GCA_016930895.1 Spirochaetales bacterium
AAGGTGAACGGCACCAGCAGGGCGATGGCCATGGTGGCGGTCAGCCCGGGCAGGGCGCCTACGATGGTGCCGCTCACCACTCCCACCAGGACCAGGAGGAGATTGGCAGGCTGGAACACCCCGGCTATCGACGCGACGAGCAGCTCATTCATGTGACTCGCCCTCCAGGGCCGACGGGGGGGGCGGGACGGCTACGCACCCCGCCTCCCGCCCTTACTGGATCTCGCCCAGGGTGCGAAGGGCGGCCTCCATGTCCTTTTTCGTGGCTCCAATGTAGCGGGCGAACTCCGCGGACTTCATGTACTGCATGACGAAGCCCATTTCTTCCATCTTGGCCACGAAGGCAGGGTCGCGGGTCACCTGGTCGAAGGCCTCTTCGAGGACCTGGATCACCGGCGCCGGCGTGTCCGGGGGCACGCACACCCCGCGGTCGATCCCGGCGGTCATGCTGACGCCCTGGTCTTTGAAGGTCCTCACCCCCGGCAGGGCCGCAAAGGGCTCTTCCGTGCCGATGGCCAGCACGGTGATCTCCCCGCGGTGCCCGACCAGGTCGTCGGAGTTGGCAAACAGGGCCTGGGTATGCCCACCAAGGAAGGTGGCCACCGAAGGAGCCGCCCCGGTGGAGGGGATGTAGGTGAATTTGACGCCCGTGAGATACTGCAGCTGCAGGAGAGCCAGGTGATGGCCGGAATGGGTCCCCGAGCCCCCGACCGTGATCTCTCCCGGATGGGTCTTGGCGTAGGCCACCAGCTGGTCGAGTGTCTGGTAGGGACTTGATTTGAGCACCGCCAGCCCGATCGGCGTGGTCTGGAAGAGATACACCGGAAGAAGCTCCTCGGTCTGGTAGCCGGCATTGTCCCGCACCAGGGGCTGGACGATAATGTGCGGGATGTTGTTCCCGCAGATGGTGTATCCGTCGGCAGCGGTTTTGACCAGGTTGGCCCAGGCCACGGCCCCGCCTGCGCCGGGCATGTACTTCATGACCACGCTGGTTCCCAGGACCTTCTCCAGGCCGGGCTTCTGATAGAGAGCCGTGACATCCGACTGCCCGCCCGGATCGAATGGGATGACGTACGTGATCGGCTTGGAAGGGAATTCCCCCCCTTCCGCCTGCCCGACTGCCGCAGCCAGCCCCCCGGCCAGCAGCAGCGAGGCCGCCGCAAAGGCCAGCAGGACCCGTATCCGCGCCGTGGACGTTCCGGTTTTCATGGCAGGGTTCTCCTCGTTTCTGGGGTAAACTCGCCCCCATCCTATCGGACCGGATCGGCTTTGTAAAGGGTTGCGATGCTGTTGCGCCGAAGCGCTGTCCGCCTGCGTGAGCGGCGGCTCAGGCGCCGAAGATCTCCGGGTTGACGATGAAGCGGGGCCGATGGCCCGTCAGTACCCCCACCAGCTCGTCCATGCCCTGGATCATGTCCGCCTCGTGGCTCTCCTCCGAGTACCAGGCGACGTGCGGGGTCACCAGGGCATTCTCGAGGCGCAGCAGGGGGCTGTCGGCGGCCGGCGGTTCCCGATCGAGCACGTCTATCCCGGCGCCGGCGATCCCGGCCCCGGCGGTCCCGCCGCTCTCCAAGGCCCGGCAGAGGGCCTGCTCGTCCACGATCGGTCCCCTGGCGGTATTGACCAGGACGGCGTGAGGCTTCATGAGAGCCAGGGCGCGCTCGTCGAGCATGTGCAGGGTCTCCCCGGTCAGGGGGGCATGGATGGTCAGGTAGTCCGCTTGCGACAGCAGATCCGGCAGCTCGTAGCACCGCTCGACCCCGAGCAGCGCGAACAGGTCGTCGTCCAGGTAAGGGTCGTAGGCCGCCACCCGCATCCCGAAGCCCCTGGCCTTGGGAACGACGGCCCGGCCGACGCGCCCCAAACCGACGATTCCCAGGCACTTGTCCCGGAAGTTGAAGATTGGCCGGGTGAACTTGTAGTCCCAAGCTCCCTGCCGGGTCTTCGGCAGGATCAGGTGGAGCTTGCGCGCCACGGCCAGGACCAGGGTCATGGCGTGGTTGGCCACCTCGTCGGTGCAGTAGGCCGGGGTGTTGCACACCGGGATGCCCCGCGCGGTGGCCGCGGCAACGTCCACGCAGTCGTAGCCCACCGACAGGGTCAGAATCAGCCGGCAGCGCTCCATGCTCTCGACGATTTGCCGGTCGATGGGCCGGGCAATGACCACCACGGCCGCGGCACCCCGGGCTGCCTCCGCGAGCGCTTCCGGGCTCTCGTCCCGGACGCAGACCAACTCGGCGTCGGCTTCGCTCATGCGGCTCTCGAAGTACTCGAGCTTCGGGAACTTCATGAACAGCCGCTGGCCGGTGAAGACTACCTTATTCATGGCTCGCTCCCGGTGCCCTGGCATTCCCGAGCGGCGGCGCGCCGGAGCGCTGGCGCTCCCGGCTACTGTACCAGAATCCCCAGAGGTTGTCAGTCCTTTAGGGGAGCCGGGAGCGCAGAAAGCTGCCGACAGCCTCCAGCAGGGCCGGTCCAGCAGCAGGGTGGGCCGCGGCCAGCAAACGGGCCTCTTGCACGCCCACCTGCAGGTCGTGGGAACCGTTCACGATCAGCACCGGAATCTCCAGGCGGGCAACCGCGGCGGTCGGATCATAGCGGAACAGGGCGATCAGGAAGGGCTGTACGCTCGGCCTGAACAGGCTCTCGAGCTCCGACCCGGCCTCCCCCACGCGCTCTCCGCCGCGCAGCGCGGCGATGATCCGTTCGGCCTCCGCAACGGACTTGCCGGAAGCGCCGCGAAGTTCATACACTGTGAAGGTCGGCGCCGCCAGGAGGTTTCTCTTGTCATGAAGGATCGCAGACAGGCACAGCCGCATTCGGAGCTCGGGGAGAGCTGGGGCATCGCCATGGCCCTCGCGGAAAGGCCATTGACCCGGGAAGAGATCAAGGAACAGCACCACGCCTTGTTCCGCCGCTTCGGCTACCTCGGCGACGTGCGTTTCGGTCGGGACCACTACGGCCGGGACTTCGACCTCTGGCTGGAGCAGCACCTCGAGGCGCTCAAGGATCGGGGCTGGGTCATCCAGGAGGGACCGAGATTCGCGCTGACCGAAGAGGGTCGCCGCAAGGCCCGCCGGGCCCTGGCAGAGACCCGCCTGGCCAGGCAGCGCATCGAGGCGGTGGCCAGCCCGCAGAACGTCTCGAAGATCACCCTGATCGTCCACCTGGTGCTAGCGGCGCTCAAGCTGCCCGCGGCCCTTCTGTCGGGGAGCGTGGGCCTGCTAAACGATGCCATCGACACTCTCCTCGATGGAGCCTCCAGCGTGATGGTCTGCTGGGGTCTGCGCCGGGACCGGGAAGCCCTGGTGAGCCGTCTCCTGGTGGTCTTCATGCTGGGGACCGGGCTCTTCACCCTCTTCGAGGCTGTCATGAGGATCGTGCACCGGGAACCTGTTCAGGTCGAAGGCTTCACCTTTGTCGCAACCCTGGTCTCAGCCGGGGTTTGCGCCCTGCTCTGGCTTCTCCAGCGCTTCGTGGGCCTGCGCCGGGGCAGCCTTGCCCTGATCACCCAGTCGGTGGACTCCCGCAACCACGTCATCGTGGCCGGGGGCGTCACCGCCGGGCTGGTCGCCGCGGCCCTGCGCTTCCCCTGGCTGGACTACGCCGTGGGTCTGGCCGTGGCGGTGCTGATTCTCAAGAGCGCCGTCGAGCTGGCTGTAGAGCTGATCCGGGCCCGGGACCAGGAGGTGGCGCTGGACAAGTTCCAGTTCCGGCTCTACGAGCGCTTCCGGAGCTCCCAGCTGTGCGGCTACATGCTTTACCTCGTCAAGGTCGGCCAGGCCGGCAGCCGCGAGGAGCTGATGGCCGCCGTGGACCGGGCCTTCGATTTTCGCGACAACACCCTGCTGCGGACGGTGGGCCTGGATCGACGCCCCTCCGGGAGCGGGAAGCTGGCGGAGACCTGCTACAAGCGGCTCCTCGACAGGGACCTCCTGCGGGACAACGGCAGCCTGGTGATCACCGAAGCCGGGCGCCGCAACCTGGCCGCCAACCGTTTCTTCGTCCACGGAGAAGCCCGGGAAGAGCTGAAGCGCACCGCACGCCTCGGGCTGCGGATCGGGCTCGCGCTGATCGTCCGCTGGGTCGTGTTCGCCGGGCTCTTCTGGCTGGGCACCCGCTACGTGCTTCCGAGGCTCCCGGAGTTCCCCCTGTGGGACTCCCTGGACCGGGCTATCATCACGCTGAGGGGCCTGGAGCTCTCGCTGTTTCAGCTCCTCCACCTGGGTGCCGGCCTCGCCCTGATCAGCTGGGCGACGGTGCGCCGCTCCCTGATCCGGTCAAGGCACTTCGCCTGGCGCGAGCGCAGGGGCCAGGGCCCGGCCCAGCTCATCAGCGACGGCTTCTTCGCCAGGGTCCGCCACCCCCTGGCCGGGGCCGCCTGCCTGTACTACCTGGGGTTGTTCTTCGCCTTCTGCTCCGCCTGGGCCCTGGTCCCCCTCGCCTTTGCAGCCGCGGCTGCCTTCCTGGCAACCCGCGCGGAGGAACGAAAGGACCTGCAGCCCCGCTTCGGTCCCGCCTATCGCAGCTACAAGGGCAGGGTGCGCCGGCGCCTGTTCACGCCCCTCCAGACCGCAGTCGTCGCCGCGATGTACGGGGCCGTCGCCGCCGGGCTGGTGCTCTGACCCGCCCCCCCCGCAGGGTCCGCCTCGGTCGCGAAAAGCGCGAAAAACATGTAGAAACTACACACTACCCCGGGCCTGTGGTGGCGGGAGCGCGAGGCGCATGCGCTCAAACCCTCGTTGGCACGGTAATTGCAGCTATGTCTGCGAGGAGGTGATGTCATGTCCAATTCGCAGATCCCGCCCTATCCGATTCGAGGAGGCGGCAAAGGCCCCGAACCGGACTACGAGAAGCTCGTCCAGGAGGCAATCGTCCAGGACCCGGAAATCGCGGAC
>JAFGFV010000598.1 GCA_016930895.1 Spirochaetales bacterium
ATGATCGAGTACAGAGCCGGCGCCTGGGAAGGATCGGTGCCCAGGAACACCATGGCGTACTCCAGCAGCTGCCGGGCCCTGCGGTCCCGGAAGTAGCGGCGAACCGACGCGTCCAGGCGCCCGAAGACGTTCAGCCGGGAGCCCTCGATCAGCATCCGGAGATTGAGAAAGTCGAAGATCGAAGCGTAATTCCTGTAGAGAAACTCGCCCATCGCTACGTCGTACTTGCGGCGGGCCTTCTCCAGGTAGCTGCGCAGCCGACCGGCCCCTCCGGGCTCGAAGCCCTCGAACAGCTCCTCCACTTTCCCCCGGTCCGGGCCGATGTCCACCGGGCTGCCCGGCGCGAAAAAGACCCGGTAGTACGGGTCCAACGCCTGCAGCGGATAGTACTCCTCCCGGCGCTTGCCGAAGAGGCTGAAGTAGTGCTCGAACACCTCGGGCATCAGGTACCAGGAGGGTCCCATGTCGAACTGATACCCCGCCTCGGACCACAAGCGGGCCCGCCCGCCGGGAGAATCGTTCTTCTCCAGAACCGTGACCTGCCAGCCGTCCCTGCCCAGCAGCGCGGCAGCGGCCAGGCCCCCGAGCCCTGCACCCACTACGATCGCCGTCTTCTTCAAGTTTTCCTCCCGGGCACGAATATGTACCACAGATCGAAATAGATCAAGCAGTCTGTAGGCCCCGAGATGGACGCTGTACACGAATTGTGTTATCATCGTCTGGTTCATCATCAGCGTCGTCCGGACGAGCATTGCACAAGGGGCTACACTGATAGTAGAGTAGGTGGTTGAGATGAACAACAAGAAAGTTGGTATCAGTGACGTCGCCATTCACATCCCATACCCACGGATGGACCTGGAGTATCTGATCAAGGAGCGGGTGGACAGCTACCCGAAGCTGGCCCGGCACATGGAGCGGGCCGTGGCGACCACCGGTCAGCGGGCGATGCGTTTTCCGAACCTGTGGGAAGACACGGCCACCATGGCGGCCCAGGCCACACGCAGCCTGCTCCTGCGCCGCAGTGCGGAGCAGCTGGCCGGGCTGCGCTACCTCGTGGCCGGCACCGAGACCACGGTGGACCATTCCAAGCCGGTTTCGGCCTACGTGCAGGGGATGTTGCAGCGCTCAGGGATCGAGGTGCCGACCTCCCTGTCGACCTATCAGGTCCAGCACGCCTGCGCCGGCGGAACCCTGTCGGCCATCGGGGTGGCCAGCATGCTGGCCGTCAGCAACCGCGACAACGAGTCCGGGGTCGTCATAGCCTCCGATATCGCCCGCTATCAGACCGCTTCCACGGCGGAGATCACCCAGGGCGCAGGGGCGGTCAGCCTGCTCATGGAGACGGAGCCCCGGCTACTGGAGCTGGACCTGTCCACGGTGGGGTTCTGCTCCCAGGACGTGGACGACTTCTTCCGCCCCTTGGGCTCTTCGATCGCCCAGGTCAAGGGGCGCTACTCCATGGAGGTCTACCAGCAGAACTTCGAGACCGCCTTCCTGGACCATTGCGGGAGAATGGGAGAGGATCCGCGATCCCTTCTCGAGGCCACCGACATGTTCGTGCTGCACACCCCGTTCCGCAACATGCCCGAGATGGCCATGCGGAAGCTTCTGAAGCTGCACCTCGGGTTCTCCGAAGAGCAGGCCCACGATTTCCTGAGCGAGCGGGGGTTCTTCCGGGGCCTGGACCCGATTGCGGACATCGGCAACACCTATTCCGCCTCCATGTACCTCTTCCTGGCGTTCCTGCTCAAGGACCGCTACGAGCTCATGGGGGAACAGATCGTCGGCAAGAGGCTCCTGTTGGGCTCCTACGGCTCAGGGAACACCATGGTGCTGATCACCGGCAGGGTGGCCCCCGCGGCGCCCGAGGTGATCGCGAGCTGGGAGCTGGAGAGCATCTTCACCTCCGCCCGGCAGTCGACCATGGACGACTACCTGATCTGGACTGCCGGGCCCTACGCGGATGGCGAGTACGCCAAGCTCATGGGCTCGCTCCAGGTACCCACCGAGGCATTCTACCTTTCCGGCATACGGGAGGACGGCTACCGTGAGTACAAGTTCGCCGCAGACGCCCGGGATTGGCTTCCGGAAAGAGAAGCATCTGTCCATCTGCGCCGACCCCTCCCGATTCTCGGTTGAAGGCAGCGCGCCCGGGTTCGACGCGGTCCGCTTCATCCACCATGCCCTGCCGGAGGTGGACGAGCCGGCCGTGGACCCGGGGGTAGAATTCCTCGGGCACAGGCTGCCCTACCCCATCTTCATTTCCTGCATGACCGGAGGCTCGGAAAAGGGCTTCCTGGCCAACCGGGAGCTGGCCCGGGCCGCCCAGAGCACCGCCCTGCCCGTGGGCATGGGCTCCATACGCATCCTGTTCGATCACCCGGAGCTCGCCCCCCACTTCCGCCTGAAGGAGCTCGCCCCCGACGTGCCCGTCCTGGCCAACATCGGCGGTGTCCAGGTTCGGGACGAAGAACACGCCCTGCTCTTCGACTGGGCCCGGAGGCTGGAAGTGGACGCCCTGGTCGTCCACCTGAACCCCGGGCAGGAGCTGTTCCAGCCCGAGGGGGACCGGGACTTCCGGGGGATCCGGGAGGCGATCGGCAGGCTCTGCGCAGCCAGCCCTGTCCCCGTGATCGTCAAGGAGACCGGCTTCGGGATCCGGCCGGCGGCGGTCCGGGAGCTCCTGGAGCTCGGAGCGGCCTTCGTGGACCTGGCCGGAGCGGGCGGCACCAACTGGGTGACCGTCGAGGCCTACCGCCTCCCGGAAGCCGAGCGGGGCCCTGCCGAGGAGCTTCGGGACTGGGGACTGCCCACCGCCCTCCTGCTGGC
>JAFGFV010000599.1 GCA_016930895.1 Spirochaetales bacterium
CACAACGAGAACGAAAACATCTGCAAGGACGGCACCTTCCTGTGGATCGCCTGGTCCAACAAGACGGTCTTCGACGAGGCGGGCCGCCCCGTGGGGATCCTGAGCATCGGCAACGACATCACCGAGCGCAAGCGCCTGGAGCTGCAGCTTCTGCAGGCCCAGAAGATGGAGGCGGTGGGCAGGGTAGCCGGGGGGATCGCTCACGACTTCAACAACCTGTTGATGGTGATCAACGGCTACTGCGAGCTCATGCTCGATGCCATGCAGTCGGCGGACCCGCGGCGGGGGGACGTGGTGCAGATCAAGGGGGCCACCGATCGGGCCGCGGCGCTGATCCGGCAGCTGCTGGCTTTCAGCCGCCGCCAGGTCAGCCAGCCCAAGATCCTGGACCTGGCGGCGTTGCTGGCGGACATGGAGCCGATGCTCTGCCGCCTGTTCGGGGCGCAGGCGCAGGTGGAGATCGGACTGCCCGAGGGACCCTGCCCGGTGTACGCGGACCCGGTCAACCTCGAGCAGATCTTCCTGAACCTGGCGGTGAACGCCCGCGACGCCATGCCACAGGGGGGCACCTTCCAGATTGCGGTGGAGACGTGCTACGAGGACGGCACCGGCAGCCCGGATCGATACATGGTCAAGCCCGGGCGGTACGTGCTCTGCACGGTGAGCGATACCGGGACCGGCATGTCGCAGGAGGCCCTGGAGCACCTGTTCGAGCCTTTCTTTACCACCAAGGGGGCGGACAAGGGCACCGGCCTGGGGCTGTCCACGGTGTACGGGATCGTCAAGCAGTCGGACGGGTACATCTTTGCCGAGAGCCGGGCCGGCTCCGGGACGCGCTTCAAGATCTACTTTCCCCAGGCGCCTGCGGAAGACGCCGAGAGCGGTGAGGGCACGCGCGCGGCGGAGGAGCGCTTCGCGGGCAGTGAGCGCATTCTCCTGGTGGAGGACGAACCCCAGGTGCGGCGTTTCACCAAGGCCATCCTGGAGAAGCACGGGTACAGCGTGTACGAAGCCGCCGACGGGACCGAAGCCCTGGGCATGCTCAAGACCCTCGAAGGCACGGTGGGCATCCTGGTCACCGACCTGGTCATGCCCGGCCTGAACGGAACAGAGCTGCGCGAAAGGGTCAGGGCGCAGTATCCGGAAATGCCGGTTCTCTTTATCTCCGGGTATTCCGCCCAAGACATCCGGGAGCACACGGGCCTGCGGGAGTCCGTCGAAGTGCTGGCCAAGCCCTTCACCAGCGCGGCGCTCCTGCACAAGGTCCGGGCGCTCCTGGACGGGTCCCCCTGATGCGCATCCGGTACAACGCTCCGGTGGTCCTGACCTTGACCCTCCTTGCGGCCGCCGTGCTGGTGATTGACGCCCTGAGCGGCGGAGGAGTCATCCCGCGCTACTTCGTCACGTACGCAGGCTTCCGGCGCCCCGGCGACTCGGCGGCGTTGAGCGCCCTGCGCCTGTTCACCTACGTGTTGGGCCACCAGGGTTGGGTCCACCTGATGGCCAACTTCTCGTTCATCCTCCTGATCGGCCCCCTGGTGGAGGAGAAGTACCGTTCGGGCCCCCTGCTGGTGATGATGTTGGTGACCGCGCTGGTCACCAGCGTGCTCAATGCCCTGTTCTTCCGCACCGGCCTGATGGGGGCGAGCGGCATCGTGTTCATGCTCATCCTGCTGTCCTCCTTCAGCAACATCCGCTCCGGGGAGATCCCCCTGACCTTCGTCCTGGTGGTGGTGCTGTTCCTGGCCAAGGAGGTGCTGGCCGCTTTCGGGCAGGACAATATCTCCCAGTTCGCCCACGTGATCGGGGGGGTGTGCGGCAGCCTGTTCGGCTTCGTGTTCACCCGGGGCGGCAGGAGGCGGGCCGCCCAATAGGCGCGGGCCGGGTCCCGTGGAGGGCGAAACGGGTTGGAGCGTACCCTCGTTGATCGGGCGGCGCGGTTCGTAGTATTCTTGCGGGTGGACGGTGTGATCCAAACAGTATGATCCAGAAACTCGATCAGATAGAAAAACGCTATCACGAAATCCAGGGGCTCGCCTCTGATCCGGGGGTGATCCGGGACCAGAGCCGCTACCGGGAGCTCATGCGGGAGAGCGCCGGCCTGGAAGAGATCGTGGAGACCTACGGCGCCTACAAGAAGCTCCTCAAGGACATGGAGGGCAACCGCCATGTCATCCAGGAGGGCGGGGACCCCGAGCTGGTGGCCATGGCCCGGGAGGAGCTCAGGGAGTTGAAGGAGAAGGAGGAGGAGATGAGCCACCAGCTCAAGCTGCTCCTCGTCCCGAAGGATCCCCTGGACACCAAGAACATCATCATGGAGATCCGCGCCGGCACGGGGGGCGAGGAAGCCGCATTGTTCGCGGCGGACCTGTTCCGCATGTATTCCCGCTACGCCGAATCGCGGCGCTGGACCATCGAGATCCTCTCTTCCCACCAGACCGAGATCCGGGGGTTCAAGGAGATCGTGTTCTCCATTGCCGGGAAGAGCGTCTACGAAAGCCTCCGCTACGAAAGCGGCGTGCACCGGGTGCAGCGGGTACCGGTGACCGAGGCGGGCGGGCGCATCCACACCTCCGCGGTCACGGTGGCGGTGCTCCCCGAGGTGGAGGCCACGGAGGTGGAGATCCATCCGGAGGAGCTGCGGGTGGACGTGTTCCGCTCCTCCGGCCCGGGCGGCCAGAGCGTCAACACCACCGACTCCGCCGTGCGAATCACCCACGTGCCGACCGGGCTGGTGGTGACCTGCCAGGACGAGAAGTCCCAGCACAAGAACAAGGCCAAGGCCCTGCGGGTCCTGCGGGCCAGGCTCTTCGAGGTCGAGGAGGAGAAGAAGCAAAGCGAACGGGCCCAGGCCCGCCGTGCGCAGGTTGGGACCGGGGATCGCTCCGAACGCATCCGGACCTACAACTTCCCTCAGAACCGGGTTACCGACCACCGGATCAACCTGACCCTCTACCGCCTGGAGCAGATCATGCTCGGGGACCTGGAGGAGCTCCTGGAGAGCCTCAAGATCAGCGCCCGCGAGGAGGCCCTCAAGAAGCTGGCCGTATGACCGTCGGTAACGCCCTCCAGGAGGGCCAGTCCCGGCTCTTCTACGCCGAAGTCGACACGCCCCTGCTCGACGCCACGGTCCTGCTGTGCGAAGCCCTGCAGACCACCAAGGAGAGGCTCCTGGCCTCGCTTCCCGAGCCGCTGTCCGCGGAGAGGTACCGGCGCTATCGCGAGCTCGTGGACCAGCGCTCGGCCGGGATCCCGGTCTCCTACCTGCGGGGAAAGAAGGAGTTCTACAGCCTGGAGTTCGCGGTGGACCGGCGAGTGCTCGTGCCCCGACCGGACACGGAGATCCTGGTCGAAGAGGCCCTGCGCATCCTGGACGCGCATCCGGGTCTCCGGCGGGTCCACGATGCCTGCACGGGCTCCGGCTGTGTCGCCATTGCCCTCAAGCACGAGCGTCCGTACCTGGAGGTGTCGGCCTCGGACCTCGAGCCGGAGGTACAGGGGGTGTTCGAGGAGAACCTCCGGCGCCTGCTGGGAGGGCCGCCTGTGCCCTTCGCCCTGTCCGACCTGCTGGGCTCGGTGGCCGGACCCTTCGACCTGATCACGGCCAATCCCCCCTACCTGAGTGACCGCGAGGTCGACGATCTGCTGAAGATCGGCTGGCCGGAGCCCTCCCAGGCCCTGCGCGGAGGGCTCGACGGCACGGACCTGCTGGCCCGTCTGATCGCCCAGGCCCCGGGGCGCCTGGCCCGGCCGGGGTGGCTCCTGCTGGAAGCCGCTCCGTGGCAGATGGAGCGCCTGAGCGCGCTCCTGTCGGGGGCGGGCTTCCAGGAGGTGGCGGTGGCCGCCGACCTGGGCGGCAGGGCTCGCGTGGCTCGTGCGAGGCTTCCGTGAGCAGCCTCAAGAGCGAGCTGGCCGGCTTCGCGGCACGCCTGGAGATCTACCCGGAGGAAGAACGCAAGCGCATCCTGTCCGCGGCACGGTGGGCCGAAGGGCTTCACCACAACCAGAAGCGTGCCAGCGGCGAGCCCTTCTTTCTTCATCCCCTGAGCGTGGCCGAGATCCTGGTGGAGGCCCACCTGGATTCCGACACGGTGATCGCCGCCCTCCTGCACGACGCCCTGGAGGACACGGGGCTGACCTCCAAAGAGCTGCGCCAGGAGTACGGCCGGGACGTCGAGGCCCTGGTCCAGGGGGTCACCAAGATCTCGGTGATCCGAGGGATGAGCAAGATGACCCAGGCGGCGGAGACCATCCGCAAGATGCTCTTTGCCATGGTCAAGGACATCCGGGTCATCCTGATCAAGCTGGCCGACAAGCTGCACAACATG
>JAFGFV010000600.1 GCA_016930895.1 Spirochaetales bacterium
CCGAGCAGCTGGTGGACGAGATCCCGGTGCACGACCACGATCAGCCTCTGGACGGGGTGGTGACCGACCTGGAGGTCATCGCCTAGGGGCCCGGCGAGTCTGCCGGGTGGAATTCCGGTGGGTCGCTTGATCAGCGCCCCCTGGAATGAGTACATTTTAGCAAGATTCATACGGAACAGGGACACTACAATGGCTATCATCAAGTCCGCCCTCGAAATCGCGATGGAGAGGAGCAAGGACGTCGAAGCGGATCGCGAGGCGCTGGAGGCGAACCAGTTCGTCACCGAGGGCAAGAAGCTCGTCTCGAAGTTCTTCGCCGACGCCGAAACCGAGGAAGATTTCAACCTCAAGACCGGGATCGAGAAGTTCGACAAGAAGCAGCAAAAGTGGGTGCGGGAGGGAGTCCTGCAGGCGCTCCTGGCCAACCTCAAGTTGCCGGCCGACGAGATGTCGATGCTCCAGAGCAAGCGGGCCGCCAAGGGCTTTACGGCCCTGAGCTCGGATGCCCGTCAGATGTCCCGGCTGCTCAACCAGATCGAGCAGTTCCTGGGAGACTACCTGGAGGAGCGCAAACGCCTGGTGAGCGCGGTGGAACAGCGCTACGCCCCCATGCTCCGGCAGAAGGAGCAGGAGATGAGCCGCCAGATGGGAACCCCGGTCAAGATCGATCCGATGATGGACCCGGGCTTCCAGAAGATGCTCAGGGAAAATCTCACCATCCTCGAGGACCGCTACGGCGAGGTGCTCGGGCAGGCCCGGCAGGAGCTGCGGCGACTCTGCCAGTAGCCGGCTTCTATTCCCCCGGCTCGTACGGGATGCCGTCCGCCGCCGGCGGGCGGGCCTTGCCCATCATGCCCACCAGGACCACAATGGCCAGCACGTAGGGAAGCATCTGCACGAACTGGCTCGGGATCGGGATCTTGGTCTCGAACATGATCCGGAAGGTGTCCGCGTAGCCGAACAGCAGCGCGGCCAGCACCGCCCCCACCGGGTTCCACCGCCCGAAGATCAGGGCCGCCAGGGCGATGAAGCCGCGTCCGGCGGTCATGCCGTTGATCCACTTGGAGGGATAGAGCACTCCCGCCGCCAGGCCGCACATCACCCCTGACAGGATCACCCCCGCGTAGCGCATCAGGTACACGTTGATTCCGAGGGTGTCCGCCGCCTCCGGGTTCTCTCCGACCGAACGCAGGCGCAGGCCGAAACGGGTCCGGTAGAGCACGAACCAGCACAGTGCCGTGATCGGGATCAGGGCGAACGCGAAGCTGTTGATCCCGAAGACCGTCGGGAACAGGTACGAGTTGAGCTCGGACTGGGTCTCCTGCCCGAACACGCTCTGCGACAGGAAGCGGCCGATGCCGATGGCCATGATGTTGATGGCCACGCCGCTGACGATCTGGTTGACCCGGTAGGTGATGGTGGCCACCGCATGGATCAGGCTCATGACGACGCCCGTCAGGATGGCGACCAGGAGCCCCATCCAGATGCTCTGAAAAGCGATCGAGCCCCAGACGATGGTGAAAGCCGTTACAGCCATGAAGCCTTCCAGGGCGATGTTCACCACCCCGCTTCTTTCGCTGAACACCGCGCCCAACGCCGCGAAGGCGATGGGTGCCGACAGCTCGAGACCCTTGAACAGGAAGTCGACGATGAAGCTGGCATCCATCTCAGGCGGCCTCCTTTTTTCTGAGGGCTTTGATGTAGCGGTTGACGATCTCGTTGATCACCACGATGAACACGATCATCAGCCCGGTGATGATGTAGATGATGGCGTTGGGCACCGAGGTGTAGAGCTGCAGGCCGTATCCCGCCTGTTTCAGGAAGGCGAACAGGATCGCCGAGAAGATCACCCCCACGGGGGAGTTCCGGCCGATGAGGGCGATGGCAATGCCGTCGAAGCCCAAGCCGGAGGCGATTTCGAAGGTGTAGTGGCCCCGGATGGCGAAGATCTCCTGCATCCCGATCAGCCCGGCGATGGCTCCGCTGATCAGGAACACCCCGATCTGGACCTGCTTGACCCGGATTCCAGCGTAGCTCGACACGTCCAGCGACACGCCTACGGCCCGGATCTCGAAGCCGAAGCGCATCCTGAATAGAAGAAACCACGCCAGGACGCCCATGACGATGGCCACGATCAAGCTGTAGTCCATGTACACGTGCTCCGGGATGTTGAGCCCGATGAATCGAAAGGCACTGTTCAGCTTTCCGAACACCGCTGTAGCGAGAATCTTGCGGGTCTGGGGCTCCAGGCTTTGCTCTCCTCTTCCCGACAGGGGGCCGTTGACCAGGTAGTTCACCAGGGCCAGGGCGATGTTGTTGAACATGATCGTGGAGATGACCTCGTGGATGCCCTTGGTGACTTTCAGTATCGCCGGGATGGCAGCCCAGAGGGCCCCACCGGCCATGGCTGCCAGGACCACCACCGGCAGGTGGATCGCCTTGGGCAGGGGCAGGTAGATTCCCGCCAGGGCTCCCACCAGCCCCCCGATAAAGTATTGCCCCTCCGCCCCGATGTTGAAGACGTTGGCCCGGAACGCGATCGCCACGGCCAGCCCGGCGATGAAGAGGGGAATGGCCACCGAGAAGACCGTGGCCAGGCGGGCTGGGGTACCGACGGTGAAGCGGATGATCGCCGAAACCGTCCGTCCGGGGGTTTCCCCCACCGCCGCGGCGATGATCAGGAGCACGACCAGGGATGCCAGGAAGCCAACGATCGGGGACATGATTTCGAGGGCCTTGTACTTGTCCAGCTTGAGCTTAGCCACTTTGCCCCTCCCCGGTCATGTACAGGCCCACCTGCTCGCGGGTGGCCTCGCTTTGGGTGAACTCCTTGATGATCCGCCCCTTGAACATGACCCCGATGCGGTCCGACAGGGACAGGATCTCGTCCAGGTCCGCACTGATCAGCAGCACCGCCTTGCCGTCCCCGCGAGCGGCGATCAGCTGGGAGTAGATGAACTCGGTGGCCCCTACGTCCACCCCCCGGGTGGGCTGGGCGGCTACCAGAAGCTTGGGCTCGAAGCGCAGCTCCCGGGCCACGATGACCTTCTGCTGGTTGCCCCCGGAGAGGGCATTGGCCGGGGTCATCTCGGAGGGAGTGCGGATGTCGTACGACTTGATGGACTCCCGGGCAAACTCCCGGATCTGGGCCGAATCGATCAGCTGTTTCCCCCGCACGAAGGGTGGGCGGTGGTGTTGCCCGAGCACCAGGTTGTCCGCCAGGCTGAAGGGCAGGAGCAGGCCAAAGCGGTGGCGGTCCTCCGGGATGTGCCCGATGCCGGCGTCCCGGCGGGAGCGCACGTCCCAGCTCAGGATGCTCTGTCCCTCCAGCAGGACGTCGCCGGCGTCGAGTTTGACCGGCTCGGTGACGGCCTGGACCAGCTCGCTCTGCCCGTTGCCCTCCACGCCGGCAATCCCGTAGATCTCTCCCGCCCGCACGATCAGGGATGCCCCGTCGAGGGTGCGATGGCCCCGCTCTCCGGTCTGACGCAGGTCCCGTACCTCGAGGATGGCTTCCCCCGTGCTCGCTTCCGGCTTGTCCACTTTCAGGAGCACGGGCTTACCGACCATCAGCTCAGCGATCAGCGGCTTGGTGGCCTCGGAGCGCTCAAGGGTCCGCACGACCTGCCCCCGCCTGATGACCGTAATGCGATCGGCGATCTCGAGCACCTCGTCCAGCTTGTGGCTGATAAAGATGATCCCCCGGCCCTGTTCGGTCATCTTCCGGAAGGTCTTGAACAGCTCGTCCACCTCCTGCGGGGTCAGGACGGCCGTGGGCTCGTCGAACACCAGGACCTCGGCGCCCCGGTAGAGGATCTTCAGGATCTCCACGCGCTGCTGCAGGCCCACCGGGAGGTCCTCCACGTGGGCCTGCAGATCGACCACCAGGCCGTTTTGCTCCATGATTTTTTGAATGGCTGCAGACGGCTCCTCCATGCGCAGCATGCCCCCGGCGTGCGTTTCCTCTCCGAGCACGATGTTCTCGAGCACCGTGAAGGGCGGGACCAGCATGAAGTGCTGGTGCACCATGCCGACCCCCTGGTTGATTGCGTCTCGAGGATTGCGGATCGTGGCTTCCCGTTCCTTGAGATGGATCGAGCCGGAGTCGGGCTTCTGCAGGCCGTAGAGGATCTTCATCAGGGTGGTCTTGCCGGCTCCGTTCTCTCCCACAAGGGCGTGGATCTCTCCCGAGTGCAGATCGAAGGAGACCCGGTCGTTGGCCCGGACCCCCGGGAACACCTTCGTGATCTCCTGCATCTTGAGCAGGGTCATGGCAGTCCTCTTTCGCATCGAAAAAAAGCGGGACGACCCGAAATCCAGGATCGTCCCGCCTCAAGGCATGTGCTCGCTCAGAAGGTCTCGGCGGCCCAGTCGGAGACCTTGGCGTCGTCGTCCGGTACCGTGATCTTGCCGTCGATGATCATCTGCTTGATCTCGTCGACCTTGGGCATCACCGGTTGGAGTTTCGCCTCGTTGTAGTCGTTGACGGCGTACCCTACGCCTTCGTCCGCAAGACCGAAGGTGCGGTAGCCGCCCGCGTTCTTCCCAGTCTCGATGAGCTCCTTCCCGCTCAGGTAGATGGCGTTGTCCACCCGCTTGAGCATGGAGGTCAGGATGTACTCTGCCGTGGCCTTTTCCTCGGGGTTTTCGCTGGTGGCATAGATCAAGCCCTGGTCTGAGTCCACGCCGATGGCCCACTTGTTCATGTCCTTGGCCGCCTTGAACAGCCCCGTCCCGGAGCCGCCCGCGGCGTGGTAGATGATCGTGGCGCCCTCGTTGAAGAAGTTCACGGCGATGCTCTCGGCGGTTTTGGGGTCGTTGAAGGCTGTCGGGTCCTTGCCGCAGTACTGTCCAAGCAGGTTGCCGCTCTTGCGCAGCTCGGGGTTCACGTACATGGCCCCGGCGAAGAAGCCGCCGTGAAACTTGTGGATCAGCGGAATGTCCATGCCGCCGATAAAGCCCACCTTGCCACCCTCGTTCATAAGGCCCGCGATGGCGCCGACCAGGAACGATCCCTCGTGCTCGGCAAACGCCAGGCAGGTGATGTTGCTGGATTCGTTCAGGTCCGGGATGAACCCGTCAATGATCCCGAAGTGCTGGTTCGGGAAGTCCGCTGCCACCTTGGTGATCGAATCCGTAAACAGGAACCCGACCCCGATCATCAGGTCGTAGCCGTCCTCCGCCATGGCTCGAAGCAGCTGCTCGCGGTCCTGGCCGCCAGCCTTGGGCTCCAGGTACTTGAGCTCGATTTCCCGGCCGTGATCCACCTTGGAAGGGTCATCCTTGATGTAGCCGTTGAACTCTTTGGCCAGCAGGACCATGCCATTGTAGGCCGAGTCGTTGAAGGACTGGTCCCCCCTGCCGCCGATGTCAAAGACGATACCGATCTTGTATTTCGGCCCGGACGGCGCCGCCGCGCCACCCTCCTCGGCCCCGCCCGCGAACAGGGGCAGCGCAAGCGATAAAGCCAGTAGCAGTACGATGAGACGCTTCATTGCCCACCTCCTTTTTTCTGAGATTCTCCATACTCTAATCCGGGCGGGTCTGCACGTCAAGAAAGATTCGGCGGGGGGGGTGCTTGGCAGTATCGGGGGGAGGGCCTCAGCGCCCCTGAGCGTCCGCGTCGGCGAGCAGGCGCAGGAACTGCTCCTCGTCGACCACCGTGACACCCAGCTCCCGCGCCTTGTCGAGCTTGCTCCCGGCGCCGGGCCCGGCAAGCAGGTGGGTGGTCCTGGAGGTGACCGAGGAGCTCACCCGGCCTCCCCGCCGCTTGACTTCCTCCATGGCGAGCTCCCGGGGCTTGAAGCGTTCGAAGCTTCCCGTGACGCACCAGCTCTGTCCGGCAAAAGGTCCGCGGGCGCCGCCCGCCGCTGCCCCTTCTCCGCCCTCCGGGGCCTGCTCGCTCACGTTCAGGCCGGCTTCGCGCAGGCCCGCGATGCGCCGGCGCACGTCCGGCCTGGAGAGCGTCAGGATCAGAGTCTGGGCGGTCTTTTCTCCGATTCCGTGGATGGCCGTGAAGGGTTCGGGGTCGCCGCGGTCGGCCGCTTGCAGGAGGGAGTCGATGCTCCGATAGCCTGCCTCGCACAGGAGCTCGGCCGCCTTCTGGCCCACCTCGGGGATCCCCAGGGAGACCAGGACGGTCCTGTAGGGCTTGGACCTGCTCTTGTCCAGGCCCTTGCGCAGCAGGGCCACCTTCTTTTCCCCGAACCCGGCCACCCCGATCAGCTCGCCGGGGTCGAAGCGGTACAGGTCGTCGATGTCCCGCACCAGCCCGCGCTTGATCAGGAGGTCGATCGTCTCAGGTCCCAGGCCCTCGATGTCCATCTGCCCCCGCCCGGCGAAGAAATACAGACGGCCTCGGACCTGGTCGGGACACTCGGGGTTGGGGCAGAAGTGGTGGGCTCCCACGCGCACCAGGGAAGTTCCGCAGCTCGGGCAGGCTTCGGGCATCTTCCAGGTGGTGTTTCCCACCTCGTTCTTCTCCAGTACTCGCTCCACCGCCGGGATCACGTCGCCGCGCTTGGACACACTGACCCGGTCGCCCACGGCCAGCTCCAGGGTGTCGATGTAGTCCTGGTTGTGCAGGGTGGCGTTGGAGACCGTCGAACCGGACAGCCGAACCGGTTCGACCCGGGCCACCGGGGTGATCCGACCGGTCCGCCCGACCTGGACCTCGATGCGCTCGACCACGCTCTGCGCCTCCGGGGCCTCGAACTTGAAGGCCAGGGCCCAGCGGGGATGGTGTCCCGTGAAGCCCAGGGCGGTGCGGGCGCTGATCTCGTTGACCTTGATCACCAGGCCGTCGGTGTCGTAGGGCCGCTGCTCGCGCTCCGCCCGGGCCCCGCGGATGTATTCGGGCATCTCGGCGAGGGAGCCCATCTTCCAGCGGGGATGCCTGTCCCGCAGGGCGGCGAGATCGTGGTGATCCGAGAAGAAGCCGGTGCGGCGGTTGATCTTGAAGCCCAGCTCCTCCAGCTCCTCGAGCACGGCGAAATGGGTCTCCCGGGGCGGAGAAAAGTAGCCTTCGTAGACCAAGATGTCCAGCGGCACCGCTGCCACCTCCACGCTCTTGACCCGGTGCAGGGTGCCCGAGGCCAGGTTGCGTGGATTGGCGTACGGGGTTTCCAGGCGGGCGTTGACCCGCTCGAAGAGCTCACGGGTCAGGAAGATCTCCCCCCGCGCGGCCAGGGTCACCGGGCGCGGAAGCCGGAGGGGCACGGCCCCGATGGTCCGTACGTTGGCCGTGACCTCGTTGCCCACCAGTCCGTTGCCTCGGGTGACCGCCCGGGTGAGCAGCCCCTCCTCGTAGTACAGGACGATGGAGGCCCCGTCGATCTTCTCTTCGATCACGAAGGACAGCTCCAGCCCCGCGTTGCGCTGGGTCTTCTCGACCCAGGACTCCACCTCCTCGGTCGTGTAGGCCTTGTCGAGACTCAACACCGGGATCGTGTGGGGGACCTCGGGCAGTTCCTGGGTCAGGTCCGATCCGACCCGCTGGGTGGGAGAGTCCGGACGCCGGAGCTCCGGGAAGCGGGTTTCCAGCTCTACGAGTTGGTCGAACAGGCGGTCGTACTCCCGGTCGCTCACCGAGGGGGCGTTGGCCACATAGTATTCGTGCTGGTAGCGGGTGAGCAGGGCGGACAGGCGGTCGATTTCCCGGGCGGCCTCGTCCCGGCCCGGACTATTCGACGTGCCGGAGGAAGGCATCCCTGAAGCCCCGGGCTCTGAAGAGGTACAGGAGGGTGCCGCTCTCGTCCGTGTTCAGCGGCCCGATCAGGACCTTGTAGATCGTGCGGTTGCGGTGTTCCGCCGGCTGGATCGAGACCTCGTAGTTCGGTCCGATCTCACCGATCTCACCGGCCAACCTCTCGGCCAGGCTCCGGCTGCTGTACGCCCCGAGCTGCAGGTAGTAGGCCTCCCGGGCCAGCTCCGCCGAGAGCGGCACGGGGGACGGCTCCGCTCGGGCCGCCGGGGCTTCGCCCGTCTCCAGCGCCGCGGTCGGTTCGCCTTCCTGGGGCGGCTCAGCGGCCGCGGCGACCTCCCCGGGGATCTCGGCCGGCGGGGCTTCCTCCGGGAGCTCGAGCGGGGGAGCTTCGGGTTCCAGGACCAGCAAGGGCTCTTCCAGGGGGGCGGGCGGGAGGGTCGCCTCGGCTTCCGGAAGTTCGGGCTCCAGCGGGCTGGGCATGGGAAGCTCCACGGGGAGCTCCTCCCCGGGCGCCTGTGGACCGAGCAGGCTCACCCGCGGCTCGGGTTCGAGCGGGGCCGGCGGCTCTTCGGCCTCTTCCTCGGCCACGACCGGCGGCTCGGGCTCCTCCGCGGGTTCCTCCGGGGGCGGAGCCTCCTCGATTGTCGGCTCCTCAGTCGGCTCAGCGGGAGTACTCAGGGCGAAACGCTCACTCTGCCTGGGCGGCAAGAAGAGCTGTTTCTGCGGAAGCCGCTGCTGCAGCTCCGCCAAGCGGGTGTCCTCGGGGTAGGGTTCCGCGGCAGCCGGTTCCTCCGCCGGAGTCGGGGTCGGCTTCTCTGTCTGCGCGGGCTGCTCC
>JAFGFV010000601.1 GCA_016930895.1 Spirochaetales bacterium
CATGGCCAGGATGGCCATGCCGGAGCTGCTCTTGATCAGATCGAACATGTTCTCCACGGTCAGGAACGAGGGATTGATGATCGTGATGACCGCGGCGAAAACCACGATCACGATCCCCAGGTAGAACTCGTTCTTCTGAAAAACGCGCGACTTCATGCCGTTGCCCCGTTGGCCTCACCCGCTCCAATCAAGCCGAGCAAGTCGTCTTCGCTCACCTTGGTGGTGTCAGCGATTGTCTCGATGACCCTGCCGAACTTCATGACCAGGATCCGGTTGCAGTTCTGCAGCACCTCCGGGATCTCATCGGAGATGATGATTATCCCCATTCCCTGGTCGGCCAAGTCCCGAATGGTCTGGTGGATGTTGCGCTTCGACCCGATGTCGATCCCGATGGTGGGTCCGTCGAGGATGAAGATCTTGGGATCCGTGGCCAGCCACTTGGCCAGGACAACGCGCTGCTGGTTTCCCCCGGAAAGGCTGGAGACCGCAGCCTCGGCCGACGGCGTCTTGATCTGCAGGCCCTCCACCCAGCGATCGATCGCGGCGCTCTTCTGCGTGCTGTCGATCAGTCCCAGTTTGTTGAGGAGCCTCGCGACGATCGTAACGATGATGTTGTTACCGATGGACTGGGTCTCGAACAGACCCTGGGTCAACCGGTCTTCCGGCAGGTAGCTGATACCGTGCCGGGCCGCATCCTTGGGCGAACGGATCCGAACGGGTTTTCCCCCGACCAGGAGCGAGCCGGCATCGGGCCTGTTCAGGCCGAAGATGGCCAGGGCGAGCTCCGTCCTGCCCGAGCCGATCAGCCCTGTGATCCCCAGGATCTCCCCGGCACGCAGCTGGAAGCTCACATCGTGGAACTGCCCCGTCTTCGAGAGATCGCGCGCCTCCAGGAGCGGCGGTTGGCCGGCTTGCGCCTTCGACACGAAGGGGGTATAGGTGATCTTCTGCCCCGTCATGTTGTAGACCAGGGTGTCGTTGTCCAGCTCCGAAGCCTTGTACTGACCGACCCGCTTCCCGTCCCGCAGGATCGTGACGTTTTCGGCGATCTCGAACACCTCGCTGAGCTTGTGGCTGACGAACAAACTCGCGACCCCGCTTCCGCGCAGCCGCTGGATCACCGAGAACAGATGGTCCACCTCCTCCCGGGTCAGAGCCGAGGTCGGCTCGTCCATGATCAGAAGCCGGCAGTCCTTGGTGAAGGCCCGGGAGATGGCCACAATCTGTCGCTGGGACATGGACAGATTCTCGACGCGCTCGGTCATGTCCAGCTTCTCGCCGATGGCCTCCAGGGCCGCCTCGGCGATCTCCCGGATCCTCTTCGCGGTGACAACCTTGCTCCCGCTTTCGATGATCTGATTGAAGGAGATGTTCTCCGCCACCGTGAGGTTCGGGTACAGGGACAGATCCTGGTAGATGATCTCGATGCCCTCGCGGATGGCGTCAATCGCCTGCAGTCTCTCGCATGCCCGACCGCGGATCACGATCTGGCCGCCGTCGGGCTGGACGACTCCCCCGATGATCTTGATGAGCGTGGACTTGCCGGAGCCGTTCTCACCGACCAGGCAGTGGATCTCTCCCTTTCGGATCGAGAGGCTCACGTCGTCGAGGGCGCGCACTCCCACGTAGTTCTTGCAGATGTTCGTTGCTTGAAGGAAATACTCTTCCATACCTTACAAATCCCGCGGCAGAAGCTATCGTCTGACCGAAACTGCGCGATCCCAGCCGGCGGAGCGTGTCCGCCAACCACAAAAAAGGTGGTTGAGGGAGGCGATCCCTCAACCACCAGAATACTGCAACAAGGGCTCTACCCGCAACCGAGTGGAAGCTCTAGAGCAAGCACTACAGCTTGTAGCTTCCGTCGGCGTTGGTCCAATCCTTCAGGTTGTCCACGTTCACGTCGACCCAGGCCTGGCCGTAGATGATGGGTACGCCTGCCTTGTTGTTCTGGATGATGATCTTCTCATATCCCGGGCGCTTCAGATCCGCTCCCTCGCCGACCTTCTCGCCCTTGAGGGACAGGTAGGCCACGTAGGCGGTCGCGTATCCCGCGTCGGCGGGAACCCAGAAGTGGATGGACTTGGCCGCCCCGCTCTTCAGATAGTCACCAGCCACCGAAGGCAGGCAGGTGCCGAAGGCGGCCATCTTGCCGATCAGCCCTTTCTCCTCGATGGCCTTGGCCGCGCCGGGCACCGTGCTCATGGCGCTGCCCATCACCGTCTTGAGATTAGGATAGGTCTTGATGAGCTCCAGGGTCTTCTCGTAGGCGACCTGCTGGTTCTCCTTCTCTTCGATCCGGTCGGTGGCCATCTTCAGGTTCGGGTACTTCTCCTTGGCCTGCATGGTTTCACCGTCTACCCACTCGTTGTGGGTGGTGGAGGTCAGATGCCCGACGAAGGGCTGCCACAGGCCCTCGTAGTTCATCCACTCGGCCATGATATCCATCATGTGCCGCCCGTAGGCGATGTTGTCGAAGGCTTCGACGTCGTAGCTGACCTGGCGCTGGTTGGACGCTTCGTGGGTGAAGGTCAGAATACCTGCGTCGTTGGCCTTCTTGAAGGTCGGAACGAGGGACTCCGGATCGTTCGGTACCACAAGGATCGCGTCCACGCCCTTGGCGATCAGATCCTCGATCAGGGCCACCTGGGCGGCGGGGTCCGCCGTGTCGGCGCCGATCTGGTACGCTCGAACGTCGGGGAAGTCCTTGTCGAACTCCTCGATCCCTAGGCGCATGTTGTCGAACCAGGCCACGCCCTCGAGCTTGACCACCATGACGATCTCGAACTGCTCCTCACCGGCCGCGCCCTCTTTGGCGCCTCCGGCGAAGGCCAAGCCTGCCGCAAACCCGAGCAGCAGCACGAGCATGAAGACCTTTTTCATACCCACCTCCGTTTCTGAGATTCGAAGAGGATCCTCTTCATGATCACTCTACCCGATAGCCAGCCATCCGTCAACACGAAAGTTGGATCGTTTGAAGTTCTTTAAGCGGTTTTTCAGTGTGAGACTCGCCCGGCTGCCTGGCCTGCAGCCCACTACCGAGCCCTCACAGGGGTCGTGGGGGGGCACTTGTTGACCACTTGTTGACAGGGTCGCCGAAATCGGCCATGATGGAGAGGCATAACAGGGGATCAGATAGTCGAAGCGCTGAAGGTCGGATAGGCAGCGCAGCTAAAAAAACTTCAGGAACTTGTGAATTCCATGAAGGTACGGATCAAGGATATCGCCGGGCGGGCCAACGTTTCGATCGCCACGGTCTCTCTGGTACTGAACGGCAAACCCGGGGTCAGCTCGCCTACGCGGCAGAAGATCCTCAAGATCGCCCGGGAGCTCCGGGACGAGCAGCCAGGTACCATGTACGGCAGAAAGGTTCCCAAGGGGACGATCAAGTTCCTGAAGATCGGCAGGCATGGCCATACGGTCAACCGGGACCACGACGTCTTTATCGCCGATTACGTCGAGGGCCTCTCCCGGGAGGCTCAGGCCAGCGGTTACAACCTGGAGATCATCCCCTTCATCACGGAACGCGTGGACACGATCGTGGAGAGCATGCGCAAGGCGCATGGGATCGGCCTGGTGGTCCTGGCCACGGAGTTGAGCTACCAGAACCTGCTCGCGTTCGCCGAGCTGGACTGCCCGGTCATCGTGATCGACAGCTATTACGAGTTCGTGGATCTGGATTTCGTGGATATGGACAACGCCGACTCCGTGTTCCAGATCGTGAGCAATCTCGTGCAGAACGGCCACCGGGACATCGGGTTCCTGCGCAGTCCCATCGAGGTCCAGAATTTCCGGCTCCGGGA
The DNA here is from genome assembly GCA_016930895.1 of Spirochaetales bacterium. The sequence continues at coordinate 3,801 of JAFGFV010000601.1, forward strand.
AGCGGCCTTCGTGGCCTCGCTCTCGCACTACGGGATTCCCCGGCAGGATCGATTCATTTTTTCCGTGGACTCCACCTTCGACGGCGCCTACCACGACACCCTGGCTCTTCTGGAAAACCAAACGGAGCTGCCCACGGCCCTGTTCGCCTCGAACGACATCATGGCCTATGGTTGCATCAAGGCCCTGAAGGAGAGGGGCCTCAGGATCCCCCAGGACATCTCGATCATCGGCTTCGACGACCTGCCGATGAGCGCAATGATGGATCCACCTCTGACCACCATGCTGGTCAACAAGCGCCGGATCGGGGAGACCGCCATGAAACTGATGATTTCCAGGCTCGAGACCGATCCCCAGATGCCCGCCATGAAGGTGTTGATCGGCGGCGAGCTGGTGATTCGCCAGAGCGTGCTGGCCTTGAACCGGATCCAGGAGCCTCACCTCCAGACCCGCTGAGGTCAGGAGGGGGCCAGGCAGCCTCGCGCCGGTCAAATCACGAACTGGCCGTCTTCCACGACCAGCCGGTCGTCCGCGTAGACCTTGCCGCCGAGGCGCAGGTCCTTGATGATGTCCCAGTGCAGAGCCGAGTCGTTGAGGCCGCCGCATTCCGCGTAGGACCGCCCCAGGGCAATGTGAACGGTGCCCTGGATCTTCTCGTCGTAGAGGATGTCGTCGCAGAAGGCGTCGAGCTTGGGATTCGTGCCGAAGCCCAGCTCGCCCACTCTCTTCGCGCCGTCGTCCATGGCGATCAGTCTCTGGAGAAGATCCTGATGCCGGCTTGCGGTGGCGGAAACGATCTCCCCCTTGCGGAACTCGAGGCGGATGTCTGGGATCAGGATGCCGGCATAGACTCCGGGATGCTCGAAGCTGATGACCCCCTCGGTGCTATCCTCAACCGGAGCGGTGTACACCTCGCCGCCGGGTATATTGATGTGTCCGTCCTCGACCACGAAGCTCCGCCCCCGGGTGTCCAGGTGGAGCTCCGTGCCCTGCCCTTCGATCCGGATGCTCGCGCTGCCCTCCAGGGCCTTCTGGATCCGTTGATATCGCCGCGACTCCTCTTCCCAGTCCAGGAGCGCCGCCCCGAAGAACATGTTCATGATTGTCTCGAGGCTCCTCTGGGCCTGCTGGGCGAAGCTTTCGTTGGGCACCCGCACCAGCACCCAGCGCGTGCCCCGGGTACGCAAGGCCGCGATGATCCCGTCGCTTTTCTTGTGCGCCGAGAGCACCTCCGACGAGACGCCCTCGAACTCGAAGGGATTGGTGGCCCCCCGCAGGTCCACGCAGACATCAGCCCACTCCAGCGCCTGCCGCCACACCTCCGGCACCCAGTCCAGCTGCTCCCGGGAGCCGTGGAGCATCAGGTCCCGCTCCAGGCACGAGGAGCTGAACAGCACCTGCGGATAGGCCCCGGCCTTCACCGCCTCCCGGTACACGCATCGCACCAGAGGCAGGGTATCGGTTTCGCGCATGATCACCACGACCCGATCTCCCGTCCGGACCTCCGTCGAATGGTGCATCAGCACCTCCGCCAGCTGCTGCCAGCGATCCTCAGATTGTCCTCGTGCCGTCATTCACCCTCTCCCCAGCTTCGCCAGTGCGTGGAGCGTTCGCCTGCTGTCTGCATAGAGATTCCTGTAGAGCTCGTACATCCTCGTGTACAGCTCGAAGTGCCGTGGGTCCGCCTGGACCCGTTGCCCCTCGCCGATCCAGCGACCGATACCATGGAGATTCTCGAGCTCTCCGGCCGCCAGGGCCGCCAGGGCCGCATCTCCGTAGCAGGCCCCGGGGGTTTGCTGGGCGATGAGATCCCGGCCGAGGACGTCGCTCGAAATCTGGAGCCAGAGCCAGTTCTTGACCCCGCCTCCTACGGCCACCAGGCGCCCGGCAGGCGCTCCGGCCGCTTCCAGCCCCTCCAGGTTGTGGCGGATCCCCAGAGCCACCCCCTCTAGCAGGGCCCGATACAGGTGAGCCCTGGTATGCGCAAGGGTGAGCCCGGCAATTATGCCCCGGGCATCCGGGTCGTTGATCGGCGTGCGTTCCCCCGAGAAATAGGGAAGCGCCAGCAGCCCCTCGGCCCCGGCGGGCACCCTGGCGGCCTCCTCGGCCAGTCGCGCGTAGGCGTTCGCTCCCCCGCCGCGCTGCTCTTCGAGCTCTCGCAGAGCAAACTCGTCGCGGAACCAGCGGGTCAGAGCTCCCGTGGTGGCCATCCCCCCTGCCAGGGCGAAGCTCCCCGGGAGCAGGTACACCGCCGGCCAGAAGATGCCGCCCTGGGGCCGGCGCGGGCAGACCTGGATCACGAACAGGGTGCTTCCGTACATGAGCATCGTATCCCCGCTCTCCGTCACCCCTGCGCTGACCGCCTCGGCGCCGGCGTCGGTAGTGCCGACCAGCACGGGGGTTCCCTGGGCGAGGCCCGTTTGCGCCGCGGCCTGTTCGGTCACTGTCCCAGCGATCGAACCACTCCACTCCAGGTCGGGAAGCAACTCCCGGGGGCAAACTGCGGCGAGGGCCCGGTCCTGCCAGGCGCAAGCCTCCAGACCGTAGAGAGGCTGGAAAAAGGACGCCGTGTAATGGTCCAGAGAGATCCTGCCGGTCAGGCGGTACACCAGGTAGGTGGTGGAACCCATGATCTTCCACGTGCGCGCCCACACTTCGG
>JAFGFV010000602.1 GCA_016930895.1 Spirochaetales bacterium
TCTTCGGCGGGATCCTGGTCGATACCCTGCTCAACGGCCTTACTGCCCCAACCCCCCTGCACCGGCGGCCGGAGGACCCCGCGAATCTGGAGCTCTGGGGACTGCAGGTTGGCCTGTATCCCAAGCTGTTCGGCGGCGTGGGGCTGGAGCTGTAGACGGGTTGCGGTCCGCGGACTTGGGATCCACAATAGCTTGACAATTCTCCGGGCCGGCAGGATGTTTAACGATAGATGAACCTTCGATCTCTCGCTCGCTTGGCGTGGCTTGCAGGACTGCTTCTGGCAAGCGTGGCTCTGGCAGCCCGAGCGCAGCCGGAGTCCTCCCGCGAAGTCCAGAGCGATCGTGCCGCCGACGGCACTAGAGCCGCCGACGCAGCCGCGTACGTAATCCCGATCAAGGGCGAGATCGACCGGGCGCTCCTCTCCTTCGTACGCAGGGGAGTGCAGGAGGCCGAGGCCCGCGGCGCGGGAACCATCATCTTCGAGATCGACACCTTCGGGGGGCGGGTGGACTCCGCCCTCCAGATCGCCACGCAGATCGGGGCCGTCGAGGGGATCGAGACCATCGCCTACGTCCCCGCCGCCCCCGCCGGCACCGGCGTCAGCTGGTCCGCCGGCGCCCTGATCGCGTTCTCCTGCAGCAGGATCTACATGGCCCCGGGGACCTCCATGGGGGCTGCGGCGCCGGTGTATCAGACCGGGGAGGGCACCGAGATGGCCCCCGAGAAGGTGGTCAGCGCGGTCAGGGCGCAGATGGCCGCCCTGGCGGAAAAGAACGGGTACCCCAAGGCCGTGGCCCTGGCCATGGTGGACATGGACGTCGAGCTCCTGGAGGTCTATCTGGACGGTGAGCTGACGGTGGCCGCGGCCACGGACCTGCCGGAGATCGAGCGGAGGGCGCGCCAGGAGGGGCAGACCCTGGAGAAGGGCCGGGTGATCTCGCCAGCGGGCAAGCTCCTGACCCTGACGGCGGGGGAGATGGAAACCTACGGGGTCTCCGCCGGCACGGTCTCGGGACTCGATGCCCTGCTGGAGCTGCTCGGCATGCCTTCGGGCGAGATGACGGAGCTGAGCCCGAGCGGTCCGGACAAACTGGTGGCACTCATCACGGGCGGGGCGGTGACCACGATCCTGGTCCTGATCGGGCTGGTGGCCCTGTACCTCGAGATCACCTCCCCCGGGTTCGGGGTGCCGGGAACGGTGGCCATCATCGCCTTTGCGGTTGTGTTTCTGGGGGGGGCTCTGCTGGGGACTGCGGGCAGCCTCGAGATCATCCTGTTCATCCTGGGAGTGATCCTGCTGGTCGTGGAGATCTTCCTGATCCCCGGCTTCGGGGTGGTCGGGATTTCGGGGATCGTGCTCATGGTCCTCTCTCTGGTTCTCTCCCGGCAGCAGTTCCTGGTGCCCCGCTACGACTGGCAGTGGGACATCTTCCTCAAGAACCTCCGCAACATCGGGCTGGCCTTTCTGGGGTCCCTGGTACTGGCGGCGGTGGTGTTTCGCAGCTTCCGGAAGGTGCCGGTGTTCCGCCGACTGATCCTGGACAGCGCCCAGGACGCGGCGGAGGGCTATACCGCGCAGGCCCAGGAGGGTCTGGGCGGCCTGCTCGGCCGAAAGGGGACCGCCATGACCCCGCTGCGCCCGGCAGGCAAGGCGGAGTTCGACGGGGAAGTCCTGGTCGTGGAAACCGACGGGGAGTATCTGGAGCCGGGCACGGCGGTGGAGATCATCGAGGTGAGCGGCAACCGCATTCTGGTGAGGAGGGCCTGAGGGGCCATGTGGGTCGCGATCGGGCTGGCCGTGGCCGGAGTGCTCGCCATTATCGTGGAGATGTTCGTGCCCGCCCTGGGCCTGATCGGCGCCGGCGGCCTGGGGGCCATCGTGGCCAGCATCGTCATGGTGTACCGGCAGTTCGGCACCCTGGTGGGCTCGATCTATCTGGGGACGGCCATCATCGTGCTCCCCGTGCTGTTCGTGCTGTACTTCCGCTTCCTGCCCCGGACCTTCATGGGCAAGCGGTTGATCCAGCACGAGGTTCAGGGCCCGGAGGGCGGGTACTCGTCGTTCACGCCGGAGAAGTACCGGGGATTGCCGGGTAGAGACGGGGTGGCGCTCACCGTCTTGAGGCCGGTGGGTACCGTGCTCATCGACGGGGCCAAGTACAGTGCCGTCACCGCCGGAGAGTACGTGGAGAAGGATCAGCCGATCGTCGTGACCAAGGTAGAGGGGAGCCGCATCGTAGTGCGCGCAAGGAGGGAGCAGTGATTATCCTGTACATTCTCATCGGCGTGGTCGCGGTGGGGTTCGCCGCGATCTTCCTGAAGTTCTTCGGGCTGTGGTTCAGGGCCGTGCTGTCCGGGGCCCACATCACCATCGGCCGCCTGGTCGGGATGTGGATCCGCCGGGTCAAAGGGCGGCTCATCGTGGACAGCCGGATCATGCTCGCCAAGGGCGGGATCAAGGTCGACTCGGACCAGCTGGAAACCCACTACCTGGCCGGCGGGGACGTGGTCCGGGTGAGCAAGGCCCTGATTGCCGCCAACAAGGCCGACATTCCCCTGAACTTCCAGCGAGCTGCGGCCATCGACTTGGCCGGCCGGGACGTGCTCGACGCGGTCAAGACCAGCGTCAACCCCAAGGTCATCGACTGCCCGACCCTGGAAAGCGGCAAGGGGACGATCGACGCCGTGGCCAAGGACGGCATCCAGCTCAGGGCCAA
>JAFGFV010000603.1 GCA_016930895.1 Spirochaetales bacterium
GTAGGCGGCGATCGAGGTGATCACCCCCGTGGGCTTGCCGTACTTGTGCAGCGCGATCTCCTGCATGGTCGAGCCCTTGGGGAACTTCTCCTTGAACTTGGGCGCCAGGAAGGCCATGACGATGTACAGGAGCGTGTACGGCAGGGAATAGGCGAAGAACGCAGAAATCCCTTCGAAGAATCCGACCTCCGAGGTCCCGAACAGGGTGTCCAGCCCGTAGAAGGTCGACACCAGGGTCCCCACGAGCAGCGGCGCGGTCAGCCCCCGCCCGGCCATGAAGTAGTCGTCGAAGCCCTTCTTGCGCTTGCTGAAGTAAAACCCGATGTAGAGCATGAAGCCCACGTAGACCGCGATCACGACGAAATCGAGCCAGTGGAGTCTCACAACTGCTTCCAATATCCTTCTCCTCCTTGTCTCAGAGATTTGGCGGTACGCCCAGACCCGAATGCACGCTCACACCCTCCAGCCTCACCTCCTTTCGGTTTCGAGCCATCCCATTCTGGGACCAAGCCGCCTGAGAGCGCAAGCGCACGGCAGGCCGCCTGTCCGCTCACCCCAAGACCTCCTTGAGGGCCTCGTCGAAGGCTTCCAGGACCCGATCGGCGTCCTCGTCGCTGTGGGCGGCCGAGGCGAACCAGGGCTCCCGGCTGTCCTTGTCGGGCATGACCCCCTTCTCGAAGAGCTTCAGGATCACCTCTTCGTAGGTGTCGTGGTCCGAAGCCGCCCAATCGCGGTAGTCCAGGATCTCGCTCTTGTCGGTCAAGACGACTCCGAACATGGATGGCGGCCCCTGGACCACGGCCTGCAGCCCCCGGGCCTTGGCCACCGCCTCGATGCCCGCCGTGAGCCGGCGCCCGTGCGCTTCGACCCGCTGGAGAGCGCCGCCGTCGATCTCCTCGAGGGTGGCGATCGCGGCCGCGGTGGCCACCGCGTTGCCTGCGTAGGTTCCGCCGTGAGCGATCATCCCGGGCCCGATTTGCCCCATGATCTCCTTTCTCCCCCCGATCGCTCCCAGTGGAAAGCCGTTGGCCACCGCTTTGGCGTAGCACACCAGGTCGGCCTTGAGACGGAAGTACTCCTGGGCTCCCCCCTTGGCGATCCGGAAGCCGGTCTTGACCTCGTCGAAGATCAGGACGATCCCGTGCTCGTCGCATAGCCGCCGCAGGTGCTCGAGGTAGCCCTTCCTGGGCATGATCGAAGCGGTGTTGCCCATGATCGGCTCGACGATAATGCAGGCGATGTCCCCCCAGTGCTCCCGGACCCTCCGCTCCACCAGCTCTTCGTCGTTGAAGGGAAGGACGTGCACGAGCTCGCCAAGCTGGTACGGAATCCCCGAGCTGTGCGCGACCGGCACGGGGGCCCGCCGGTATCCAGAGCCGGGCACCGGGGGGTAGCAGTTCCAGAGGGTGTAGTCGTGGAAGCCATGGTAGTGCCCCTCGAACTTGAGGATCTTGCTCCGCCCCGTATAGGCCCGGGCGATCCTGATGGCGTGCATGGTCGCCTCCGTCCCGGAATTGGCGAAACGCACGAGGTCCACCCCCCCCAGCTTCTTGATGAGCTCCGCCGCCTGGATCTCGTACTCGGTGGTCATGGCGAAGGTGTTGCCGATCTCCAGGGCCTCTCGGACCCGGGCCGTGACCCCAGGATGGGCATGGCCGAGCACCACCGGGCCGAAGCCCAGGCGATAGTCGACGTAGCGCCGGTCGTCCTGGTCCCAGATGTAGGCGCCCTTCGCCCTCTTGAGAACCAGGGTCTTGTCGTCCCCCCAGTAGCGAAAGTTGGAGGTCACCCCCCGGGGCATGGCCTGGCTGGCCCGCTCGAACAGGGCCCTGCTCTTGTTGCCGCTGCGCATCAACTTCCTCCGCTCCGGCGCAAAAACGCACGAACACTCGAGTGTGACGGTATCTGTTTGTAACACCCGCCCCTCATACGGCTCTGACAAAGGGGTGACACCGGGGTAATATCTGGCCCTTCGCTCCCGGTCCGCGCCTCGGCAGCCTCCCGCAGCGTAGCGTTTCCCTTGACGCCTGCTCGGGGGATGAGGATACTCTACCGGTAGGCAGGGGAGAAGATGCAGAGGATCACGAGTTTCGCCGAGCTGGAGCGCTTGGCGCGGGAGCGCCCTTGCCGGCGTCTGGCCCTGGCCATGGCCCAGGAGGGCGACGCCCTCAAGGCCGCAGTGAACGCCGCGGGCACCGGGATCGTGGAGCCGGTGCTGGTGGGCGACGAGACGCAGATCCGCCGGATCGCCGAGCAGGAAGGACTGGACATCGCGCCCTTCAGCCTCGTTCACTGCGAAGGGGAGGAGGCCGCCGCGGTCCGGGCCGTTGACATGGTTCGCGACGGGCAGGCGGACCTGCTGATGAAGGGGAAGGTCTCCACCACGATCATCATGCGCGCCGTACTCGGCAACCGGGGCGGGCTGAGAGGCTCCGGGCTGCTGTCCCACGTGACCATCATCGAAGTCGACACCTACCCCAAGCTTCTGTTCATGTCCGACCCGGGGGTGAACATCGCCCCGGATCTCAAGACCAAGGTCTCGATCATCGAAAACGCCGTGGCCGTGGCCCGCGCCTTCGGAATCGACCGGCCGAAGGTGGCCGCAATCACCGCGGTGGAGAAGGTGAACGCCGACGCCATGCCCGCCACGGTGGACGCCGCCCTGCTGGCCAAGATGTCCGACCGGGACCAGATCGCCGGCTGCGTCGTAGACGGTCCCTTCGCCCTGGACAACGCCATATCGGAGCACAGCTGCGAGGTCAAGGGGATCCAGAGCGAGGTGGGGGGAGACGCGGACATCCTGCTGATGCCGGACATCGAGGCGGCCAACGTCTTCTACA
>JAFGFV010000604.1 GCA_016930895.1 Spirochaetales bacterium
CACCCAGGCCAGGGCCTCTTCCCAGGAGATCTCGCGGAACTGCCCAGCCCCCCGCGGGCCCGTTCTGCGCAGCGGCCGGGTGAGGCGCTCCGGGTGATACACCACCCGAGGCATCCGATAGCCCCGGGGGCAGCCCGCCATGCCCCGGGGGCGTAATGGGTTGTCGGCGATCCGGACCAAGCGCCCGCCCTCGACGAAGGCCACCAGCGGACAGCCGGCCCCGCAGTCCCGGTTGCAGCTCACCGGGAGCTGGCCCCGGGGGAACGACCCCTGGGGGAGCGGCTCCCCGGTCACCTCAGCGTCCCACGGCCGTTCACGGCATGATGCCGTGGTTGACCAGCATCCAGACAGCCGCGCCGACCCCTGCGCCCACGAGATAGCCCGCCGCCACGTCCAGGAGGTAATGGACCCCCATCACGACCCGGGAAAACCCGACCAGCAGCGACCACAGGAGCAGCAGCCCACCGGCCAGCGGCCAGCCGTGGCCGAGCACCGCCAGGCCCAGTGCCACAGCTCGGGACGCATGCCCCGACGGAAAGGAATGAGGATCCGTCCGCCGGTACATCCGGCCCCAGTCCCCCGCCGGCCTGCCTCGCCGAACCGCAAACTTGAGCGCCGTGGTCACAACCACCGACCCCGCGAACGCCGCCCCCAGGCTCAGTGTGTAGCTCTCCAGGGACAAACCGTCCACCGCCCACAGAACGGCCAGCACGGGGATGAGCACGATCGAGTCGCCGGAATGGGCCGAGATCGAAAACGCCAACCTCGCTCCACTCCCGGCACGGAGGGACTGCAGCCGGGCGGAGAGCTCGGCATCGAGGCGGCGGAGAGCATCGCCCCTCAACAGGCCAGCCTTCGGCGGCGAGCCAGCTCAGTCGTTGAGGGGCATGGGATTGCAGAGATTCTCTCTGCAGTCCGCCACCCGCCCGCAGTTGAAGCAGATGAACTCGGGGTTACGGGTCAGTTCCTTGATCTTCTCGAACTGATCGTTGCTGGCGAGCACGCAGAGGTGACCCTGGTGATCACCGGTGCATACGTTTCTTGTCATGATCTCCACCTCCTATCGCTTTTTGGTCGAACTCGGCTCGAGCCCCATCATACGGGTTGCAACGGAAATTTCAAGACACCCGGCTCAGGCTCGAAATAGACGGAGACGAGGGCTCCCTCGTAGGGACCATCAGGGGCGAAACGCAAGGCAGCCGGGTCGCGTCGCTCTACCAGCGATGACCGGCAGGGCTCGCTCCTGGGGCTCCGCGGGAGCCGGCAGAGCGTTCTACAAAACAGGCGACACGGGCGGGTGGAACAGCCGCAACGCTCCCAAGCCTTGGCTGGCGGAGTCCTCTACGGCCCCGGCTCCGGTTTTCGCCGCTGCGGCCCGGCAGGAGCGGAGCCCCAGGGGACGAATCCCGGCCGTACCGTCGGCTGACAGGAGGGACAGAAGAAGGAGTCGTAGCCGCGAACCCCGGTGCGGCGAATCGTCGTGCCGCAGACCGGGCACGGGGAGCCATGACGTCCCCGCACCTTCACGTGATCCCGCACCTTGTCCTCGATTGGACGTCCCGCCGCCTCAACCGTGGCTACCGCCTCTCTCAGCACGCGCCCAATGCTCAGGTAGAGCCGCTCCGTGTCCTCGGCGCTCAGTTGGTGACATGGAGTCTTGGGATGCAAGCGGGCGGCAAACAGAATCTCGTCGGCGTAGGCGTTGCCGATGGCGCTCAACGCAGACTGGTCCATCAGGAAGACCCGCACCTGCTGGCGTCGTCCTCGGATCAGCTCTCGAAACGCCGCCAAAGTGAAGGCTTCCGAGAGAACCTCCACCCCCTGATCGGCGAAACCCGGGATTCCGTCGCTCTGCCCCTCGGTAACCAGGTACACCCGGCCCATGCGGCGATCGTCCAGATATGCCAGCTCGAGTGACTTACCGAAGTAGAGGGAGAAGCAGTGGCTCTTCCCGCGTCGCTTGCAGACGCCGCTCGCGCTGGGGTCCGCGCCCAAGCCCGCGGGAGCGCGAAGCGCAAACCTCCCTGCCAGCATGAAGTGCACGATCAGCTCATACGGGGGGAAACCTAAGACCAGGAACGGCCCGCGGCGCCGCACCCCCGTGCAGCCCCTGCCCGTGAGCGCCGACTCGAAACCTCCGGGCACGGCGATCCGCAGGACCACGGGCTCGAACACCCGGACGGCCTTCACCTCGCGCTCCGGCAAGACGCTGCTCAGGCGCCCTTCGATATGGACGAGGTCGGGAAGCTCGGGCATCGAGGGCATCATACACGAGTCCGGGACACAGACAAACACCCCTGGTTGGTCCAGAGCGCCCCTCCATGGGTATATTCCCGGTATGAGCCCCGAATCGATCCAGATCGTCTACTTGGTTCTTCTCGCCCTGGAGCTTGCGGTGGGGCAGGGGCTGACTGTCGCGAACATGGGGCACCTGCGGCGACTTCGTGACGAACCGCCCCGGGCCGCCCTGGCCCTCATGGGGCCCGAGGAATACCGCAAGAGCGTCGACTACACTCTGGAGCGGGGCCGTCTTTCCCTGGCATCGGCGGCCGTGCACGCCGGCGTCCTGCTACTCCTGGTGCGCACCGGCTGGCTCGGCGCTCTGGAACGGTTCATCTACGGGCTCGGGATTCCGTTCCCACCGAACTTGGCGTCGGTGCTCTTCGTGTA
>JAFGFV010000110.1 GCA_016930895.1 Spirochaetales bacterium
GAACCTGGTCGACCCCAGCTGCCGCTTGACCGCTAGACTGCGGCAGGTCTTGCGGGTCAGGTCCAGGTTGTACGGCGCAAAGACCTCCAGGCCTTCGGTGATCATGAAGCTCACGATTTCCCAGTCCCACATGTTGACCGTGCCGAACTCCGAGGTCAGCACCACGAAGGGGATGCGGATCTTGCGCAGGTCGTCGAGCTGCCTGAAGGCATCCCCCAACAGCTGCGGGAACACGACGGCGTCCGCTTCCGGCAGCCGGCCTCCCAGGGCCACCGGGTCCAGGATCTCGGCTTCCTCGGCCAGCAGGGTCCGCAGGTTGGCCAGCTGTTTCTTGAAATCGTCGTCCATGCCGGGTTTGAAATGCACGGGAACCAGGCGGGCTTTCATCTGCATGTCCTCCTTGTGATGGTGCGCATACACGGCCAATTCCTTCTAACCCCACCGCCGGCTGCTGTCAAGCCGACAGCGGTCACAGGAACATCTTCCGCAGGGCTTCCGCAGAGCGCTCGAGGCGCCCCACGGAGGTCTCGAAGTGCCTGACCGCCAGGCATGCGTACAGCACGTCGATCACCAGCATCTGGGCCAGCCGCGAGACCATGGATTCCTGGAAAAAGGCCGAGTCCTGGGTGGAGGTGAACAGCACGATGTCCGCGTGCTCGATCAGGGGGGTGTTGTCGAAGCTCGTGATGCAGATCGTTCCGGCGCCGCCCCCCCGGGCCCGCCGGAGGGCGCTGACCGTCGAGACGGTGCGGCCGGAGTTGCTGATGCCGACGGCCAGGTCCCCGGGCCCGAGCAGCGAAGCGCTGACACTCTGCTGATTCGGGTCGCTGTAGGTCTGGCAGCGCTTGCCGATGCGGTAGAAGCGCAGGCGGGCGTGCTCGGCGGCCACGAAGGAGCCGCCGGCGGCGTAGATGTCCACGTGGCGCGCCCGGTCCACGGCGGCCACGGCCCGCTCGACCGCGGCGGCATCCAGGATGTTGCGGGTGTCCTCCAAGGCCCGGCTGTTGATGGCGAAGATCTTGTCGAGTATCGTGGACACCGGATCACGCTTGGTGACCTCTTCGTACACCATCTTGGTGAGGCGCTCGCTGTCCGCCGCGATGGCGGCCAGGCTGATCTTGAGCTCCTGGAAGCTACCCAAACCGACGGTCTTGACGAAGCGGCTGATGGTGGCCTCGGCCACTCCGCATCTTGCGGCCAACTCCTTGATCCGCATCAGCTTGACCTCGTTTGGATGGTCGAGGATGTACTGACCGATCCTCTGCAGAGCGGGATTCAGGGAGGGCAAGAGACCGCGGATTCGCAGCAGCAGCATGGTGCGGATTATACACGAGGGAATGCCAGTGCGTAAAACAGAATTCGAAAATGATTGACAACCAGCAAATCTATTTTAGAATGGCGGAGAGCTGACTATGAGGAAGATCGCGAGATGAGGGTGTTCATCGGGGCGGATATCGGCACCACGGGCATCCGCGCCTCGGTCTACGATGAGCGCTTCCGGGGGATCGGCTCCGGGAGCGGGGAATCGATCCTGCACCGGGGCGCCGGCGGGGCCATCACCCAGGACCCCGAAGAGATCTACCGGGAGACGGCGAAAGCGGTGCGGGAAGCGGTGGAGGCCGCACAGGTCGAGCCGGGGGACGTCGCCGGGATCTCGTTCGACGGTCAGATGGCCGGGATCCTCGGCATCGACGAGCGCTGGAACGCGCTCACGCCGTACGATTCCTGGTTGGACACCCGCTGCGCCCCCCAGGTGGCGCAGGTTCGGGAGAAGGCCCGGGAGGCGGTCATCCGCAAGACCGGGAACATACCCAGCTACAACCACGGTCCCAAGATCCTGTGGTGGCGGGACAATCACCCGGAGATCTTTGCCCGGGTGGCCAGCTTCGTCCAGCCGGCGGGGTACGTGGCAGGGAGGCTCTGCGGCCTGAAGGCGCAGGACGCCTTCCTGGACTGGAGCTACCTGCACTTCAGCGGGTTCTCCGACACCGCGGCTCATGCGTGGGACCGGGAGCTTCTGTCGCTGTTCGACGTGCCGCGGGACAAGCTGCCCAGGATCGTGTCGCCGCTGACCGTGGTCGGGCAGGTGCTCCCCGAACAGGCCGAGGCCTTCGGCGTGCCCGCGGGCACCCCCGTGGCGGCAGGCTGCGGGGACACTGCCTCCTGCTTCCTGGGGGCGGGGGCCGTGGAGCCCGGCATGGCCGTGGACATCGCAGGCACCGCTTCGGCCCTGGCCCTGACCATCGACCGCTTCTCACCGGACCCCACCGGCCTGGTCTACGCCTCGCTGTCCGTCGAGCCGGGGATCTTCTACTCCATGTCGTATATCAACGGCGGCGGGATGAACCTGGAATGGTTCCGGGAGACCTTCGCTGCCCAGCGCAGCTTCGAGGAGCTGAACCGGGAGATCGAGGGCCTCGGTCCCGGCTCGGACGGGCTCATTTTCGTGCCCCACCTGGAAGGACGCGGATACCCCAACGTGCCCCACATGCGCGGGCATTGGAAGGGCTTCACCCGGGGGCACACCCTGGCCCATTTCTACCGTTCCGTGCTGGAAGGGGTGGCCTACGAGTATGCCCTGTACAAGCAGAGCATCCTGTCCCGGCTGGAGCACGGCATGGAGTTGGTGGTGCGCGGGGCCGCAGGAGGGGCCAAGAGCCCCGTGTGGAACCAGATCAAGGCGGATGTCTTGGGCTGCGACTACTGCACCATCGACCGGGAGGACATCGCCCTGCTCGGGCAGGCCCTGGTGGCCGCCGGCGCCACCGGGAAGCTGCGTGACCTCCGCGCCAAGGTGCGCGAGCTCGTGCACGTGGAGCGGGTGTTCCATCCGCGGGAGGCCGCCACCCGGCTGTATCAGGAGAGAATTGCCGAGTACAGCGACATGCTGTACCATGACAGCGCCGCGCAGCGCTAAACCCTAACAACACGAGGAGGACGGACCTATGAAGGTGGGAATCGACAGCTACTGCTATCACCGCTTCTTCGGAGAGGTCTACCCCGAGCAGGTGGCCCCGCCCAAGAAGATGACCCTGGAGGACTTCATCCGTCGTGCCAAGGAGCTCGACGTGGACGGGGTGTCCCTCGAGTCGTGCTTCATCGACCGCTTCGACAAGTCCTACCTGTCGGAGGTCAAGGGCATGCTGGACGAGTTCAAGCTGGACAGGGTCTTTGCCTGGGGCCACCCCGACGGCCTGGAAGGCGGCAAGAACGAGAAGATGTTCGACGACATGATGAAGTCCATCGAGTATGCCGAGGACATCGGGGCCAAGGTCATGCGGGTTGTGGGCTCCAGCCTGGCCTTCCGCTTCGAGCCCCACGGGCCGCAGCTGGAGAAGCTGGCCAAGTGGTTCTCCATCGCCGCCAAGGAGGTGGAGCGCAAGGGCATCAAGATGGCCGTGGAGAACCACCTGGACTTCAACTCCGACGAGATGCTGCAGCTGTTCCGGGACGTCAACTCTCCGAACGTGGGCATCAACTTCGATACCGGGAACTTTGTGCGGGTCCTCGACGACCCGGTCAAGGCCATGGAGAAGCTGGTGAACCTGGTGTTCGCCACGCATATCAAGGACCTCAAGATCCAGAAAGGGGCTCCCGTCAACGAGTGGTACTTCTTCTCCTGCACCCCGGTGGGCGACGGCGGCATCGTGGACAATCAGAAGATCGGCCAGCTCCTGGAGGACAACGGCTACGAAGGCTTCATGGCCGTGGAGATCGATTTCCTGCACCCGGACTACAAGAACGACGAAGACAGGGCCGTGGCCCAGAGCATCAAGGAGCTCAAGCGCATCGCGCGGGCGGTGGAGAAGAATCGAAAATGAAGACTCTGAATGTCGGGATCGTCGGATACAAGTTCATGGGCAAGGCTCACAGCAACGCCTGGATGAAGGCCCCCCTGTTCTTCGACCTGCCCGCCAGGCCGGTCCGCAAGGTGGCCTGCGGACGCCACGAGGAACCCCTCAAGGAGTTCGCCGAGCACTGGGGCTGGGAGGAGACCGAGACGGATTGGAAGAAGATGGTGGCCCGCAAGGACATCGACATCGTCGATATCTCCGCCCCGCAGAACATGCACCACGAGATCGCCCTTGGGGCCATCCGCGCGGGCAAGCACGTGTTCTCCGAGAAGCCCATGGCCATGAGCTACCAGCAGGCCAGGGAGATGTACGAGGCGGCCCGGAAGGCCGGGGTCAAGCACTATGTCAACCACAACTATCGCCGCTGCCCGGCGATCATGCTGGCCAAGAAGCTGATCGACGAGGGCAAGATCGGGCGGATCTATCACTTCCTGGGGGAGTACCTGCAGTCGTGGATCATGGACCCCAGCTTTCCTCTGACCTGGCACCTGCGCAAGGAGACCGCCGCCTACGGACCTCACATCGACCTTGGCTCGCACACCATCGACCTGGCCCGTTTCCTGGTGGGCGAGATCACGAGCATTACGGGGATGGTCCGCAACTTCATCACCGAGCGCCCGCTTCCCGACGAGGTGGCGGCCGGGACCTTCAAGGCCGCCGGCGCCAGCGGGGGCGGCACGGGCAAGGTCGGAGTGGAGGACGGGGCCATGATGACCGTAGGGTTCGAGAACGGGGCCATCGGCTGCATCAACACCACCCGCTTTGCCGGGGGGCGTTTCAACTACCTGCACTTCGAGCTCTACGGCGAGAAAGGCTCCCTGGCCTGGGACTTCGAGCGCATGAACGAGCTCAAGTACATGTCCAAGGACGACCCCGACTACGCCCAGGGCTTCAGGACCATCGTGGTCACCGACCCGGTGCATCCGTACATCTCCGCCTGGTGGCCGCCGGGACACATCATCGGCTACGAGCACGAGTTCGTGCACGCGGCCGCGGATTTCGTGAAGGCCGTGGTCGAGGATACCGAAGCCTGGCCCAACTTCTACGACGGCATGAAGAGCATGCAGGTCATCGAGGCGGGGATCGAGTCCGCCGAGAAGGGCAAGCGCATCGATATCGAGTGAGCTGACGGTGAACAACGATCCTGTACGGGATCGAGATCTATCTCCACAAAAGGAGGCAGCATGAAAAGGATCATGCTCGTTCTGGTCATTGCGCTGGTCGCGGTGACTATGGCCATGGCCGGCGGCACCACGGAGAAAGCCGCCGAAGGCAAGGAGGGCGGGTTCGACATCGCCGTGTCGAACTCGTTCATCGCCCACAGCTGGCGGACTCAGATGGTGAACAACCTGCAGAAGGCGGTGGCCTACTACCAGGGGCAGGGACTGGTCGACAACTTCTATATCCAGCACTCCGGGCCGGATCTGGACCTGCAGATCAACCAGGTCCGGAACTTCGTGAACCAGGGCGTGGACCTGCTGATCATCGATCCGCTGTCCAACACGGCCCTGAACCCGGCGCTGGAGGAAGCCATGGAGGCGGGCGTGCTGGTGATCGTTAGCGACGAGCCGGTCACCTCCACGGAGGTGTGGCAGGTCATGCCCACCCACGACGTGTGGATGGAAAAGCTGGCTCGCTACGTCTTCGACCGCATGGGGGGCAAGGGCAAGCTCGTGTACCTGAGCGGCATCGACGGGGCCCCGGCCTCCGATCAGCGGGACGACGGCTTCTACCGCGCGCTGAAGGACTATCCGAACATCGAGCTTCTGACCCAGGCCTTCGGCTTCTGGGATCCGGCTCGCTCGCAGCAGACCATGGCCGACGTTCTGGCCGCCTATCCCCAGATCGACGGGGTGGTCGCCCAGGACGGGCAGTGCCTGGCCACCATTCGCGCCTTCCAGGCGGCCAACCGCGAGGCGCCCGTGATCAACGCCGACGGCTTCCGGCCCATGATGGAGTACTGGGCCGAGAACGTGGACAAGGGCTTCACCAGCTTCGCCATTGCCAACGGCCCGGGCTTCGCCATGACCTGCTCCCTCGGGGTGGGGGTGCGCATGCTGCAGGGCCGGGAGATCAAGCCGGAGCTCCTGAAGGGCAAGGTCCTGAACCTGGACCACACGAACATCATCACCGATGCCAACGTCAAGGAGCAGCTGGCCGAGCACACCCGGCTTCGCGGCCTCGAAGACTACGTGGACGAGATCTGGTCGCAGGAAAAACTGGACTCGTTGTTCGTCGAATAGAGGCTCTGGACTGCCATCGTTAGCGGGGGGAGCGGCAGGTCGCTTCGATCGCGCCGCTCCCTTCATCTTGCGTAAGCCGAGGATGATTTCATGAACTCGTTCAAGGCCGTCAACGTCCAGAAGCGCTTCGAAGGGGTGGTGGCCCTGAAGGGGGCCGACTTCAGCTTCGAGGGGGCCAAGGTCTGCGGGCTGGTCGGGGCCAACGGCTCGGGCAAGACCACCTTCGCCAGGATCTGCTGCGGGATCATCCAGGCCAACCGGGGAGAGTTCTTCATCGACGGGCAGAAGGTCGAGATTGCCTCTCCCGTCGACGCCCGGCGCTACGGCATCGTGCTCGCGCATCAGAACCTGTCCCTGATTCCCGAGCTCACCGTGTGGCAGAACGTTCGACTCGGACACGAACAGAAGTCCAACCCCTTCTTCCTGGACAACAGGAACGCTCGGCGGACGGCCAGCAGGATCCTGGAGGAGCTGGTCCCCGGGGAGATCCCGATCGAGGCCAAGGTCGTCGACTTGAGCCCGGCCCAGCGGCAGCTGGTGGAGGTGGCCAAAGCCCTGTCGCAGGAGCCCAAGCTCCTGATCCTCGACGAGCCCACCGCCGCGCTGGAGTACTTCCACGTGGAGCAGCTGTTCAAGAAGGTCGAGGAGCTCAAGCGCTCCGGCACTTCGGTGGTGTTCATCTCCCATCGGCTGTGGGAGATCACCCGGATCTGCGACCAGGTGATCGCCTTCCGGAACGGGGAAACGGTGGGAACCGTCGACTTCGAGAAACAGGCACGCGAGGAGGAGCTGATCGTGCCGCTGGTGACCGGCCAGGCGGCGGGCGAGCAGGTGGATTTCGTGAAGAAGACCCACACGCACTTCGAGCAGGCCGAGAAGGTCCTCGAGCTGGACGGCGTGGGGTACCGTGACAGGCTCAGAGAGGTAAGCTTCTCGGTGAGCCGTGGAGAGGTGCTCGGCATCGGCGGCCTGCACGGACAGGGCCAGGAAGAGCTGATCATGCTGCTGGCCGGCTCGATCGCCCCCGGCGCCGGAACGATTCGCGTCGACGGGAAGACCGTCCGGTTCTCGCACCCCAAGCAGGCCATCCGCAAGGGCCTGTATTTGGTGCCTGGCGACCGGCTCACCGAGGGCTTGTTCTCGATCCACAACGTCTTCAGCAACCTCGTCTTCCCGCGCTTCTCCATGGCACTGGAGGGCTTCCTGCTCAAGTTCAAGAAGCTGTTTTCGATCACCGATCGGGTCATCGAGAAGGTGGAGCTGGTGCCGCCCAACCGCAACATGATGATCAACACCCTGAGCGGCGGCAACCAGCAGAAGGCGGTATTCGGACGGTGGCTGCAGTTCCAGCCTCGGGTGCTGCTGCTGAACGACCCGGCCAAGGGCATCGACATCGCCGCCAAGAACGCGCTGTACAAGCTGACCCATGACCTGGCCGTCGAGGGCACCTCCGTGATCCTGTACGCGAGCAGCAACGAGGAGCTCATCTCCAACTGCGACCGGGTCCTGATCATGTTCGAGGGGCGAATCGTCGAAGAAATCCGTCACGAGGAAATTTCCGACGAAAAGCTGATCACCTCATCTCTGCGCGTGGGGGTCACCAAGTGAGCGCCAAGGCAAACACCCGCAGCCGCGTCGGCGAGCTGGCCGCGGCAGCGGCGCGCCATCCGGCCTTTGCCGGTTTTCTGGTCATGCTCGTGCTGCTCGTGCTGAACGCAGTCCTGCAGCCCAAGTTCTTCTCCTACCGGGCCATCAAGTCGAACTTCTCCGCCTTCACGCCGCTGATCCTGGCCAGCATAGCCCAGGGGATCATCATCATCTCGGGCTCCCTCGACCTGTCCCTGGGGACGGCGATCTCCCTCTTCAGCGTGTGCACGGCCTACATCATGACCGACACGAACGTCTTCCCGGTGCTCGTGCTGGGTGTGGCCATCGTGGTGGCGGCCAGCGGGCTGCTCAACGGTTTCGCCATTGGCAGGCTGGGCATGCCGCCGCTCATTACGACCTTCGCCACCTCGGCGATCTTTCTCGGCATCGCCATGACGATCCTCCCCGTGGCCGGCGGCTATGTGCCCAAGTTCTTCTACCGCGTGTATCGCGCGGACGTCCTGGGCTTCATCCCCTTCCCGCTGCTCATGCTGATCCTCGGCATCCTGATCTGGGTCTTCTTCTCGAGGACCAGGGTTTACCGCTACATCTATGCCATCGGCGGGAACGAGGAGGCGGCGTACGCTTCGGGGATCAAGGTGGCCCGCATCCGCCTGTTTGCTCACCTGATCGCGAGCGTGTTCATCGCCATGGCTTCGCTGTGCGTGCTCATGATCACGGCCACGGGGGAATGGCGCAACGGACTGGGGTACAACCTGAACTCCGTGGCCGCGGTGGTCATCGGCGGCGTCGCCCTGACCGGGGGCAAGGGATCCGTGCTGGGGGCGATCTTCGGCGCACTCGCCTTGGGGCTGCTCAACAACGTGCTGTTCTTTGCCCAGCTGTCCTCGTACTGGCAGGTGTTCTACCGGGGGCTGATCATCGTGCTCTCTCTGGGGCTGGGGGCTATCCCGGTGCTGCTCAAGGCGCGGCAAAAGTCTTGAGGTACAGAGAAATCGAAATGGCGGATCAAGCTGCGGAGGCTAGGGCGATCGCGTTCCGGCGTACCCTCAAGGGCTGGCTCAACAACCGGGTGGTCATCGCCTTTCTCCTGGTGGTCGCTCTGTTCGTTGCCGGTGAAATCATCGTGCCCGGGTTCCTTCACTTTTCCCACATCATGACGGTGCTGCAGGCCTCGTTCTTTCTCGGCCTGGTGAGTCTCGGGCAGACGATCGTCGTGCTGTCGGGGCGGGAAGGCCTGGATCTCTCCGTGGGGTCCATGGTGACCGTGGGGGTCATCCTGGGAGCGTTCATCCTGATGGGCAAGGACGCAAACCTGGCGCAGACCATCCTGGCGGTCCTGGCCGCGGGATTCCTCCTGGGGCTGGTCAACGGCCTGGGGGTGGCCTTCCTGAAGCTGGCGCCCCTGATCATGACCCTGGCCTGGGGCATCGTGGTCAACGGCCTGCTCATTGGAATCACCAAGGGGCTGAAGCCGGGCAAAGCCTCCCCTATCCTGGAGGTCCTGGGCCAGGGGTCTCTGGTCCTAGGCGCCGGGGAATACGCCCTCAAGATCCCCTGGGTCAACCTGATCTGGGTGATCGTCATCGTGCTGGTCTGGTTCTTTCTCAAGAGGACCTCCGGGGGCTACATCCTCTACGCCGTGGGCGCCAACGACCGGGCCGCGGAGCTCCTGGGTATCCGGGTGCGCCTGGTGCGGGTCATGGCCTATGCGGTCAGCGGGATGCTTTCGGCCTTCAGCGGCCTGCTCCTGCTGGGGTTCGTGCAGCACCCGGACCTCCAGCTGGGCGAGCGCTACGTGCTGCCTTCCGCCGTGGCGGTCATCATCGGCGGGATCCGCTTCGGAGGCGGCGCCGGGACCTACCTGGGCGCCGTGGCGGGGTCCATCTTCCTGACGACCCTGGCCAGCGTGCTGGTCACCCTGAACATGGACGAAGGAGCCCGGCAGATCGTGACCGGGCTCGTGCTGGTGGTCCTGCTGGCCGCTTACACCCGCAGGATCCGCAGATAACTGCATCGACAGGAGTACTGACTATGACAAGAGAAGCTCTCGCCACGGCGAAAAAGGATCCCCAGGAGCTGTACAACGAGCGCTGGACCCGGGTCACCGATGCCGTGGCGCTCCGGCGCCCGGACCGGGTGCCGCTGATTCCGCAGATCGAGGCCATCCCGGAGTACTATTCCGGGATCACGATCAAGGAGGCCATGTACGACTATCGCAAGGCCGGAGAGGCCCTGGACCGGTTCTACGCGGATTTCCAGCCGGACCTCGGCTGGGGGCCCGGGCTCATGTACTACGCCCCGGCCATGGAGAGCTGCGGCCTCAAGTGGCTGCGCTGGCCCGGCCGGGGGATCGAGGAGGCCCAGCAGCTGTACCAGTTCATCGAGGGCGAGTTCATGTACGCTCACGAGTACGACGAGCTGATCTACGACCCCACCCACTTCATCCAGTCCAAGTGGATCCCCCGCAGCTTCACGAAGCTGAAGGGTCTGGAGAACATCCGCCTGCGTGATGCGGTCTGGGGAGGCTTTTTCGGCGCCTTCGCCGCTTTCGCCAATCCCGAGGTGATCGAGAGCCTGGAAAGCCTGATCAAGACGGGCAAGCAGCTGGTGGAGTGGTTCACCTTCTGCGGGGAGTACGAGACCAAGCTGGAGAAGGAGATGGGTTTTCCGATCGCGGTGGGGGGCAACGGCTTCGCTCCCTTCGACCAGGTGGGCGACACCATGCGCGGTACGCTCAACATGATGATGGACGTGCTGGAGCGTCCCGAGAAGGTGCTGCAGGCGGTGGAGGTCATGCTGCCCATCGCCCTGGAGGCGCCGATCGCCGCCTGCAAGGCCAACGGCCGCAAGATGGTCTGGATCTGGCTGCACAAGGGGGTGGACGAGTTCATGTCCGTGGAGCAGTACGAGACCTTCTACTGGCCGACGCTCCAGAAGATGATCGTGGGTCTGGTGGATGCCGGGCTCATCCCGGTCGTGTACTGCGAGGGCAGCTATAACTCCCGCCTGGAAACCTTGCGGAACGTGCCCAAGGGGAAGGTCATCTACGACTTCGAGAACGTGGACATGTTCCGGGCCAAGGACATCCTGGGGGACGTGGCCTGCATCGCCGGCAACCTGCCCAACGCCATGCTCCTGTACGGGGGTCCCGACGAGGTGGACCGCTACTGCAGGGAGCTCATCGAAGGGGTCGGCAAGGACGGGGGCTTCATGCTCGACACCGGCGGTCTGATCGACAACGCCAAGGTGGAGAACCTGCGGGCCATGTTCGACTCCGTCGAGAAATACGGCCGGGCGTAGGACATGGCCGCCAGCGATTGCCTCGCCGGGTTGGGCGAGCTGCGGCCGGAGGAGCGGCGGCACCCCAAGAAGATCCATCAGATCCTCGTCGGATAGCGGGAGCGGGAACGATGTTCAGGACGATCGACTGCAGCGCTTTGAATCAGCCTCGGATCGGGATCGGGGTCGTGGGCTACGGATTCATGGGCAAGGTCCACTCCAACGCGTACCTCAAGATCCCCTACACCTATGCATCGCCGGAGGCCTACCCGGAGCTGGTGGCCATGGCCGGGCGCAGCGAGGATGCCCTGGTCGACACCGCCCGGCGCTTCGGCTACCGGGGAGTCTACACGGACTGGCGCGCGCTCGTCGAGGACCCGGAGGTCCAGATCGTGGACAACTGCACCCCGGACGACTTGCACGCCGAGGTGTCGATCGCTGCGCTCCGGGCAGGCAAGCACGTGGTGTGCGAGAAGCCCCTGGCCATGACCGCGGCCGACGCCCAGCGCATGCGGGACACCGCCCTCCAGTCTGGCCGCAAGCACCTCCTGTGCCACAACTACCGCTTCATGCCCGCCGTGCGCCTGGCCCGGCAGCTCATCGAAGAGGGCCGCCTCGGGAGGATCTACCAGTTCCGGGGACGCTACCTGCAGCAGATCGGCCATGACCCGGACGAAACGACCGAGGACGTCTGGTATGCCACGGGCACCCGTTCCGGCGTGCTGCTTGGCATCGGCTGCCACATCATCGACCTGGCCCGGTTCCTGGTCGGGGAGGTACAGGCGGTCAGCGGGCTGGTCAAGACCTTCAATCGGACCCGCGCCGACCGCTCGGGCAGAACCGAGACCGTGAGCGCCGACGAGGTGAACTACGCCCTGGTGGAGTTCGCCGGCGGCGCGGTCGGCACCCTGGAGTCGGCGGGGATCAGCACCGGGCGCAAGAACCAGTGCACCTGGGAGATCAACGGCTCCAAGGGAAGCCTCCTCTTCGACCTGGAAGACCTGAATCACCTGCAGGTCTGCCTGGAGGGCGGCGCCGCCGGCCCGGCGTTCGGCTTCAGCAACGTGTCCGTGACTGGACCGAACCATCCGCTGCAGGCCGCCATCCTGCCGCCGGGTCACAACGCGGGCTGGGAGTACGGGCACGTGCACGCCCTCCATCACCTCCTCGAGGCGGTGGCCAAGGACCGCAAGGTGGAGCCCTACGGCGCCACCTTCGAAGACGGTTACCGGATCCAGGTCGTCATGGAAGCGATCGTCAATTCCGCGAAGATCGGCGGCAGGGTGGAGGTCAGCTTCGCGTAGGGCTCGGGTGACTGAAGGATTAGAACACAAAATTCAAGGAGGACATATGGAGACCATCAACGGGTACACGCGCCAGAAGGCCATGGAGAAGGCCTTCCAGCTGGGTTTCGAGGGCGAATCCAAGCACCTGTCCTGCTCACAGTGCTCGTTCAACGCCATCATGGAGGTGCTCGGGCGCAAGAACGATCAGCTCTTCCGGTGCCTCGGTCCCCTGGAAGGCGGCGGGGCGGTCACGGCGGCCAACTCCTGTGGGGCCTTTTCCGGCTCCCTGGCGGCCATCGGCTACTTCTTCGGGCGCACCTACGAGCAGTTCGAGAAGTTCGAGTCGAGCATGGAGGCTTCCCTGATCGGGCAGGAGCTGTATGCCCGCTTCAAGGAACGCTACGGGACCGCGATCTGCCGCGACATTCTGAAAGGGATCCTGGGCTTCGAGACCGACTTCATGGACGAGGCCCAGTTCAAGCGATTCGAGGAAGCGGGCGGACACGCGAGCGTCTGCCCGAGCATCGTGGGGCTGGCCGCGGCGTGGACCATCGACATCCTCTGGGACCGGATCCCGAAAGACAGGGACCTCTCCGACATCCCGACCCTGCAGGAGGCAGATCGCCTGCTCGCTCCGCACTAGGAGCGGCTGCGGCGGGGGCGAATCGCGGCAATCTGGCGAGTAGCGGCAATCCAGCGAATCACGGCTTGACATGTTGCGAAATTTATTTTATGCTGGGTTGTCTGTGTAAAAATGTATTTCATCTCAGGGGAGGTCTCATGAAGGCGGCAGTGTTCAGCGGGGTGGGCCGGGTCGAGCCGCGGGAGGTCGCGACCCCGAAGATCGGGGCCGAGGACATCCTCCTCAAGGTGGGCGCGGCCACCATGTGCGGCACGGACCTCAAGATCTTCCACAACGGGCACTTCAAGATCAAGGAAGGCCAGGAGATCGTGCTGGGCCACGAGTTCGCCGGCGAGATCGCCGAGGTGGGAGGCAACGTCACCGGGTACCGCAAGGGACAGCGGGTGGCCGTGGGGCCGAACGTGGGCTGCGGCACCTGCCGCTACTGCCGAATGGGCAAGACCCACCTGTGCCCGGACTACGAGGCCTTCGGCATCAGCCGGGACGGGGCCTTCGCCCAGTACGTCCTGATCCACGGCAAGGCCATCCAGCAGGGCAACCTGGTGCCCATGAGCGAGGGGGTGAGCTTCGAGGAGGCGGCACTGGCCGAGCCCCTGTCCTGCTGCTACAATGCCTACCGCTCGGTGGACACCCGGGCGGGCGACAAGGTCCTGATCATCGGGCTGGGACCCATGGGCATCCTGCACCTGCAGCTGCAGAAGCTGGCGGGGGCCGGGACCGTGATGGTGGCGGACATCTC
>JAFGFV010000111.1 GCA_016930895.1 Spirochaetales bacterium
ATGGGCACGACCCAGGGCAAGGCCGCCCTGGTCAAGCAGATCCAGGACCGGGTGAACGCCATCTTCACCCTGATCACCTGCCGCTTCCACGAGTTCGTGACCCCGGAGGAGATGTATCCCCGGTTCGTGGAAGCCGCCACCGGGCGCTCGCTCTCGCTCGAGGAGTTCCTGCGCCTGGGCGAGCGGACCTGGAACCTCGAGCGGCTGTTCAACCTGGGGGCCGGGCTGGGCCGCGCCGACGACGCCCTGCCGGAGCGCTGCTACGAGCCGATCAAGGGCGAGAGCTCCGAGGGGGCGGTGTTCGCCCGGGACGAGTACGAGGCCATGCTCGACGAGTACTACGAGCTCAGGGGATGGGACCGGGAGGGTGTCCCCACGGCCGCCAAGCTCGAGGAGTTGGGGATCGCCTCGGATCGCCGAGTGGCCCAGGGCTGAGGGGCCGGGCGGGTGAAGGATAGGCTCGTGGGAATCGCGGGCCGCGCGCCGGCGCAGGCGCACGGGGGGTCCGCGGCGGTGCCGGGGGAGGCCGCACGCCTGCAGGTCGAGCTGCTCGCGCCGTTCCGTTCCAAGTCCGGTACGCGGCGGGTGGAGCTGGCGGTCCCTTCCGGCGGGGAAACCGCTTTGCAGGCCCTGCGCCGCCTGGACGAGCAGCTGTCGCCGCGCCGCAGCGGGGCCTTGGACGGGCTGTCTCTGCGCAAGGGCGTGCTCCTGTTCGTGCGCGGCCCCGGCGAGCCCATGCGGCGGATCGAGGAGCCGGGCCGGGAGATGGTGCGCGGCGGCCAGACCCTGGTTCTGGCAACAGCGATGGAAGGAGGGTAGGCCTCGATGGAATACCACGTTCCGGCCGACCTGGAGGAGGCCCTGGCCAGGATGCAGGGGTACGCAGCCTCCGGCCGCCCGGCCATGTACGTGGCCGGGGGTACGGACCTGGCGGTGCAGATCGCCGAGCACGCGGTGGAGCCGGCGGCGCTGGTGGACGTGGCGTCGCTTGCCCCGCTGCGGGGGATCGAGAGGGGGAATGGAATCCTGCGGATCGGCGCGGCCGTGACCATCGCGGAGCTCGCGCGGGACGGGGGCCTGCCCCGCTGTCTCGTGCAGGGGGCCCGCTCCATCGGCAGCCCGCAGATCCGAGCGCTGGGCACCGTAGGCGGAAACGTCTGCAACGCCTCGCCCTGCGGGGACACCCTGGCCCCCCTGGTGGTTCTGGGGGCCCGCCTGCTGCTCGTGTCCTCCGAGGGAGAGCGGGAGGTGGAGGCGGAGAGCTTTTTCACGGGTCCCAAGCTCACGGTGCGTCGGGGCGACGAGCTCCTGCGGGAGATCCGGATCCCGGAGGAGTGCCTCGAGGGTTCCTCCGCCTTCCGCATGATCGGGAAGCGCAACGGGCAGGTCATCTCGCAGGTGAACGTGGCCGTGTGGCTGCGGGTGGCCGCCGGCGGCCTCATCCAGGACATCCGCGCGGCCGCGGGCTCGGTGGCGCCCGTGCCGCTGCGGCTGGTGGACACGGAGCGGCTCCTCCGGGGGCAGACCCCTTCGCGGGAGCTCCTCGAGCAGGCGGAAGCCGAGGTGGCCCGGGAGATCCGGCCGATCTCCGACGTGCGCACCACCGAGACCTACCGCAGGCGGGTGATCTCCGTCCTGTTCCGGGAGGCCCTGGAGGAGGCTCTGGAGGAGGCCCTAGAGGTCGCCGGGAGCGGTCGGGCCGGGAACGGGACACCCGGGGGTCGGGCCGGCGGGGCCCGCAAGCCTGGGCGAGGTCCGGCAAACAAGCCGGCGAGGGGGACCTGAGATGCTGCTCGAGTTCACGTGCAATGGAAAGCGGGTGCGCCTGGAAGCCGACGGGGCCATGCGGGCCCTGGATCTCTTGAGGGATCGCCTGGGCCTGACCGGGACCAAGGAAGGATGCGGCCGGGGCGAGTGCGGGGCCTGCACGATCCTGCTCGACGGCGTGGCGGTCAATTCCTGCCTGCTGTACGCGGCCAAGCTCCAGGGCCGGGAGGTCGTGACCATCGAGGGGCTGGCCCAGGGGGAGCGCCTGCACCCCCTGCAGGACGCCTTCCTGGAGGAGGGGGCCGTGCAGTGCGGGTACTGCACGCCGGGGATGATCCTGAGCGCCAAGGCCCTCCTGGACAGCCGGGGCGGCCCGGGCGCGGCGGAGGTCACCGACGAGGAGATTGCCGAAGCCCTGTCCGGGAACATCTGCCGCTGCACCGGCTACGGAAAGATCCTCAAGGCTGTCCGCAAGGCCGCCGGGGGAGCCGAGGGGGCTGGAGGAGGCGCGGCATGAGCGAATCCAGGCTGAGCATCGTAGGCGCTCCGGTGCGCAAGGTGGACGGACCGGAGCTCGTGACCGGGCGCGCCCGGTTCGCCGGGGACCTGCGTTTCCCCGGCACGCTGTACGGGGTGGCCCGAAGGGCAGGGGTGCCGGCGGGGCGGCTGGTCCGCATCGATCCTGCGCCTGCCCGCGAGCACCCCGAGGTCGTGGACGTGCTCCTGGCCGGAGACATCCCCGGACCCAACCTGATCGGCATCCTGCCGCCGTTCGACCAGCCCCTGCTCGCTTCCCAGGAAGTCCGCTACGAGGGAGAGTCCCTGGCTCTAGTCGTGGCCCGCTCCCGGGAGGCCGCCCGGGAGGCCGCCCGCAAGGTGTGGGTGGAGATCGAGGAGTGGGAGCCGGTCCTGGACCCCGAGAAGGCGCTCGAGCCCGAGACCCGGAAGATCCACCCGAACGGCAACCTGACCTTCTCCAAGCAGCTGGTCAAGGGGGACGTGGAGGCCGCCTTCGGACAGTGCGACGTGGTGGTCGACGAGATCCACGAGACCTCCTTCCAGGAGCACGCGTACTTGGAGCCGGAGGCGGTCGTGGCCGTGCCGGGGGGGGACGGGCGCGTCACGGTGTACGCCTCCTGCCAGTCCCCCTTCCACCTCCGGGGGCACATCGCGGCCAACCTGGCCGTGCCCGCCTCCCGGGTCAAGGTGATCCAGGCCTTCACCGGCGGCTCGTTCGGGGGCAAGGACGACGTGGCCACCGAGATCGGCGCCCTCGCCGCCATAGCGGCGGTGCGCTGCGGCGCCCCGGTCATGATCGCCCACGATCGGGCGGAATCGATCGTCGGTTCGAACCTGCGCCACGCGTCCCGCATACGCTACCGCACGGGCGCTCGCGCGGACGGGACGATCCTGGCCCGGGACGTGGAGGTGCTGCTGGACGGCGGCGCGTATGCCTCCGAGAGCCCCTTCGTGATCATGAAGGCCCTGATCCACGCCTGCGGGCCGTACCACGTGCCCAACGTGCGGGTCAGAGCCAGGGCGGTCTACACCAACAAGACCTACTCGGGGGCCTTCAGGGGCTTCGGCGTTCCCCAGGTCACCTTCGCTTCGGAGACCCAGATGGACGAGCTGGCCGAACGGCTCGGCATGGATCCCCTGGAGCTGCGGCGCCGCAACGCCCTGCGCGCCGGCCAGCCCACCGCCACCGGGCAGGTGTTCGAGCGCTCGGTCGGGCTGGTTGAGACCATCGACCGGATCCGGGCGGCGGCCGGAGCAGCGGGGGCGGCGGCCGGCGAGAAGGCCCCCGAGGGAGAGGGCCGCTGGCTGTACGGCAGGGGCTATGCCTGCCTGTTCCAGGGGATCTCTAACGGCGCGGAGGGGATCGACGTGGTAGGCGCCTCCGTGCAGGTCAGCCAGGACGGAAGCGTGCTGGTCGGGGTCGGCCTCACCGACATGGGCCAGGGCTCGCGGACCGTCTTCGCCCAAGTCGCGGCGGAGGTCCTGGGGGTGAGCCTGGGGCAGGTGACGGTGCGGCAGGTGGACACCGACGCGGTGCACGATTCGGGGCCCACGGTGGCTTCCCGAAGCACGACCGTGGGAGGGATGGCGGTGCTCAAGGCGGCGGAGGAGGTCAGGAAGTCGCTGCTCTCCATGGCCGCTCTGATGTTCAAGTGCGAGGCTTCCCAGATCGAGCTGGGGGAGGATTTCGCCTTCCTCGCCGCGAAGCCGGAAGCCCGGATCCCCCTGCGGGAGGTGGCCACGGCGGCCTACTGGAGCGGTTTCCCGCTGATGAACCTCACCTTTTCCCGGGCCCCGGACGCCAACTATGACCACGAGACCCATCAGGGGAGCATCTACATCGCTTACAACTTCGGCACCCACATGATGGACGTGCGAGTGGACCGCCTGACCGGGAAGGTCGAGGTGCTCCGGCACCTCGCCGCTCACGACCTGGGCAAGGCGGTCAACCCACAGGGCGTGGAAGGCCAAGTGGAGGGAGGGTCCCTGATCGGGTACGGGTATGCCCACCTGGAGCGGGTGGAGAGCCGGGGGGGCAGGATCCAGAACGCGAACTTCGCCGACTACGCGGTCCCCACCATCCTGGACCGGATCCCGACCGAGACCCTGATCGTGGAGGACTACAACCCCACCGGGCCCTTCGGGGCCAAGGGAGTCGGCGAGCCGCCGGTGGCAGGCGCGGCCGCCGTCTTCGCCAACGCGGTGGCCGCTGCCACGGGGGTCCGTTTCCGGCGGCTGCCCGTGACTCGCGAGGACATCCTGGAGGCGCTCTCCGCCCCCTAGAGCAGGGCGGCGGCGTGGCCTCCGCCCGACGGGCCTCCCGAGGCCCGGCGCAGACAGCAGAACGAGGAGGAAGGGACATGGACGAGCTGTTGATCAGCGGCGGTCTGGTGATGACCGCCGAGCCGGACGTGCTGACCGGGGCCGTGATCGCCGACGGCGCGGTGCTGGTGCGGGGGAACGCGATCGCGGAGATCGGCCCGCGGGGGGAGCTGGAGGCGCGACACCCCAAGGTGAAGCGCCTGGATGCGACGGGCAGGCTGGTGATGCCCGGCTTCATCATTACCCACACCCACATGCCGTACGTGCTCGGGCACAACATGCCGGTGGACTTCAGCCAGCTCAAGAGCTTCTGGGACATGCTGCAGAAGATGGGCTGGGA
>JAFGFV010000016.1 GCA_016930895.1 Spirochaetales bacterium
AGGAAGCGCACGTCGGAGTACTGGCCGATGGCCGTGATGATCGTGTCCACCTCGACCTCGTAGTCGCTGCCCTCGATGGGCACCGGGCGACGGCGTCCGGAAGAGTCGGGTTCGCCGAGCTCCATCTTGATGAGCCGCAAGGTCCTGATCTCCTTGCTCTTCTCCTCGACCATCAGCGGGGCCACCAGGTAGTAGAACTGGACCCCTTCCTCCACCGCCTCGCGCACCTCGTGGGGGCTGGCGGGCATCTCGATGTCGGTGCGCCGGTAGAACAGGTTGACCTCCCGGGCCCCCAGGCGCACAGCCGTCCGCGCGGAGTCTATGGCGGTGTTCCCCCCGCCGATCACGGCCACCCTGTTGCCCAGCGCCACGGGCTTGCCCATCGCCACGTCGTGGAGCAGCTCGATGCCGGCAATCACCCCCGGGTGGTCCTCCCCCTGCACCCGCAGGCCCCGGCTCTTCCAGGCCCCGTGGGCCAGGATCACGGCGTCGAACCTCCGCCGCAGCTCCTCGAGGCTCACGTCCCGGCCGATCCGCACCCCGGTGGTGAGCTCCACACCCAGGCGCAGGATGGTCTGGATCTCCCGGTCCAGGACGTCCTGGGGAAGGCGGTAGTCCGGGATGCCGTAGCGCAGCATCCCCCCCGCCTCGGGCTCTGCCTCGAACAGCGTCACGGCCACCCCTTCCTGGACCAGGTAGTAGGCCGCCGACAATCCGGCCGGTCCCGCCCCGACCACCGCCACACGCTTGCCCGTCCTCGGCGCCAGCGGGGGATCGTAGCCCTCCGCCGGGTCCCCCAACAGGTCCCGGTCGGCCACGAAGCGCTTGAGCCAATCGATCGCCACTGGCTCGTCTACCAGGTTGCGCCGGCAGGCGTCCTCGCAGGGGCGCGGACAGACCCGGCCAATGGTGGCCGGAAACGGGTTGTCCCGCTTGATCAACTCGAGGGCCTCCTGGTAGCGCCCGTTGGCGATCAGGCCGATGTAGCCCTGCACGTCGATGTTCGACGGGCAGGCAAGGGTGCAGGGCGGCCGGCAGTCCCCGTAGTGGTTGGACAGCAGGAGCTCCAGGGCCATGCGCCGAGTAGCCCGGATGTCCTCGTCGATGGTGGTGATCACCATGCCCTGGCGCACCCGGGTGGAACAAGCGGGCACGAAACCCTTGGCGCCGATGACCTTGACCACGCAGACCCAGCAGGAGGCGTAGGGATCCAGGCGAGGGTCGTGGCACAGGGTCGGGATCTCGACGCCCTGAGACTCCGCCACCTGCAGGATCGTCCTGTCCGGGGGCACGAGCAGCTTCCGGCCGTCGAGCTGGATCTCTACGAAGGTGTCTGACGAACTGCTCACGCGCTCTCTCCCGTGGTGACTTCGATTGCCTCAAACCGGCAGGCGTCGCGGCACAACCCGCACTGAATGCACAGGCCCTGGTCGATCGTGTGTACGGCTTTGCGCTCACCCTTGGCCGCCTGGGTGGGGCACACCCGGGCGCAGGCACCGCAGCCAGTGCAGGCATCGGGGATGACCCGGAAGCGGATCAAGGCCCGGCACTGCAGGGCGCGGCAGCGGTGCTCCTGGATGTGCTCGACGTACTCGTCCCGGAAGTACTTGAGAGTGGTGAGCACGGGATTGGGGGCTGTCTGCCCCAGGCCGCACAGGGAGGATGCCTTGATCTTCCCGGCCAGCTCCTCCAGCTGGTCCAGGTCCTCCATCCGGCCCTGGCCGCTGGTGATGCGCTCCAGGATCTCGAGCATCCGCTTGGTGCCCATCCGGCAGAAGGTGCACTTGCCGCAGGATTCGCTTTGGGTGAAGCTCAGGAAATACCGGGCCACATCGACCATGCAGGTCCCCTCGTCCATGACCACCATCCCGCCGGAGCCCATGATGGCCCCAGTGGCAGTAAGGGAGTCGTAGTCAATCTGCACGTCCAGGAGGCTCGCCGGGATGCACCCGCCCGAGGGGCCGCCCAGCTGGACCGCCTTGAACTCCCGGTCGCCCTCGATCCCGCCCCCGATGTCGTAGATGATCTCCCGCAGGGTGATGCCCATGGGAACCTCGATCATGCCCCCCCGCTTGATCTTCCCCGCCAGGGCGAACACCTTGGTGCCCTTGGACTTGTCGGTGCCCACACGCGCGTACTGCTCGGCACCCATGCGCAGGATCACCGGCACGTTGCCCAGGGTCTCCACGTTGTTGATGTTGGTTGGCTTCCCCCATAGCCCCCGCTCCGCCGGAAAGGGCGGGCGGATGCTCGGCATGCCCCGCTTGCCCTCGATCGAAGCCATCAGGGCCGTCTCCTCGCCGCAGACGAAGGCCCCGGCCCCCTCCTTGACGTGGATCCTGAAGGAGAAGGGGCTTCCCAGGATCCGTTCGCCGAGCAGGTTGCGCTCCTCCGCCGCGCGAATGGCGCGGAGCAGCCGCTTGATGGCCAGGGGGTACTCGGCGCGGACGTAGATGTACCCCTCCTCGGCGCCGACGGCATAAGCCCCGATGGCCATCCCTTCCACGACCGCATGGGGATCGCTCTCCAGGAGCGAGCGGTCCATGAACGCCCCGGGGTCTCCCTCGTCGGCGTTGCAGACCATGTACTTCGTGTCTCCCCGCGCGCCGCGGGCAAACGACCACTTGAGACCGGTGGGAAAGCCTGCGCCCCCGCGTCCGCGCAGCCCCGAGCGGTTGATCGTGTCGATCACCTGCTCAGGGCTCATGCCCGTCACGGCCTTGCGCAGAGCGGCGTAGCCGCCCCGGGCCAGATAGTCCTGAATGGACTCCGGATCGATGATCCCGCAGTTGGCCAACACGAGCCTGTGCTGCCGGGCCAGGTAGCCGTAGTCGACCGGCACCAGGAACTCTTGGACTGCGGTGCCGTCCCGCAGGTGCTCCTCGACCAAGCGGCGGGCGCGCTCCTCGTTCATGTCGCCGTACAGGTAGCTGGTCCCGTCCGACTCCCGGACCTCCACGAGCGGCTCCCGATGGCAGGCCCCGAAGCAGCCCGTCGCGGTGACCCGGACCTCGAGCCCGGCCTCCGAGATCATCTGGGACAGCAGCTGCTGCACCCCCAAGGCGCCGGCTGCGATGCCGCAGGAGCTCAGTCCGACCACCACCTCCCGAACCGCCATCACCTGCCTGCCTTCCGCAAGGTCTTCTTGAGCTTGTCGCCGGTCAGCCGCCCGTATACTGCGTTGTCGACCATGACCACCGGGGCCAGGGAACAGCAGCCCAGGCAGGCTACCCGCTCCACGGTGAACTCCCCGTCCTCCGTGGTCTGTCCCGGCTCCACCCCCAGCTCGGTCTTGATGGCCAGGTCCAGGCTCTCGGCTCCGTTCACGTGGCAAGCGGTGCCGTGGCAGACCTTGAGGTTGTGCCGCCCCGGGGGCTGGAACCGAAACTGCGCGTAAAAGGTCGCCACCCCGTAGATCTCCGCCGGGGACTTGCCCACCACTTCGGCGATGGCGCTCATCTGCTCCCGGGACAGGTAGCCGTTCAGCTCCTGGGATTTCTGCAGGAGAGGAATCACGTTTCCCTTGATGTCTCGCCACTCGTCGAGCAACTGCTCAAAACGCTTGTCCAACCTTGCCGCTCCTTTCCTGGAGGCTCCGCGAGCTCGACACGGGTATCGCTTTGCGGGATTGGTGAACCACCCGATGCTACCACAGAGTCGGGCGTACCGCAAGATTCGTGAAGACGCGGGCGATAGCCTGCCCGCAAGGAACCGCGGCAGGAAGAGAGCGAGACTTGACACGGGTTACGAGGTGACCGAGAATGACCTGAGTCGCGATGCTTCGCGACCCTACAACAATCAACGGTAAGGAGGAGCGCATGTCGGTCTCAAAGAAGTTGTTGGCAGGGCTGGCTCTCGTCGTCCTGGTGTCTGCCCTGGGTTGGGCAGCCGGAGAACAGGAGGGAGCCGAAACGCCGGGCGAGAAGGCGTATTTCTTCGGCCACGGGACGCTCTACATGGGTGACGAGTGGATGAAGGTGACCGACAAGGCCATCCACTACTACTGCGAGGATCAGGGCTGGGAGGTCGTGACCTTGAATCCCGACCTGAACGCCGAGCAGCAGATCAAGGACATCCACAGCTTCGTGGCGCAAGGGGTTGACGGGATCATCTGGTCGCCCGTGGACTCGAAGGCATGTGCCGCGGCGGCGGAATGGGCCAAGTCTCAGGGCGTCCCCACGGTCACCTACAATACGGACGTCGATACCTCCGCAGTCCCCATCACCATCATGTTCGACAGCAAGGCGGCAGCGGTGACCCTTGCCGAGACGATCGTCGCGGACATGAAAGCCCAGAGCGGCCAGGTGAAGGGGGTCGTCATCAGCCTGCAGGGGGACGCGTCCAACGACGCGGACCGGGCCAGGGCTCAGGGGTTCAAGGAGGTCTTTACCCAGTATCCCGACATCAATTTCGTGGAGTTCTTCACCAGGTCCAAGATGGACGTGGCCCAGCAGAACACCTTCAACGCGATCCAGCAGTTCGGGCGCCCGGCGGCGATCGTATCGCAGAACACGACCAACTCCCGGGGCGGGATGAACGCGCTGGAAAGCCAGGGGATGCTCGTCAAGCGTGGCGAGAGAAATCACGTGTACATCGCCAGCATCGGCGGTGCTCCGGACTACCTGGATCTCATGAAGGAGGGCCTGTGCGATTACGGCTTCGTGCAGCCGAACCTCTTCTACGGCCCCCTCGCCCTCGCACTTCTCAAGACGGTCATCGAGGAGGGAGAGGATGCGCTCCCGGCGATCGGGACCACGGTCACCGAAGATGACCTCAAGATCACCGGCGGTGTCCACGAAATCAACCCCTGGAAGGACCAGGTGTGGGCACCGGCGGAGGTCGGCACCTCCTTCGGCCATCGCTGGCTCCAAGTGAAAGGCATGATGGTCACTCCAGACAACGTGGAGGATCCCCGCATCTGGGGCAACGCCGCCCGCGCCTGGCTGAAGTGATCTCCCGCACTCAGAATTACTGAGATTCATGGCGACAGGGTCCGTAGGACCCTGTCGCCTGCATCATGGGAGGACATGCTGTGAACGAGGCTGGCAACGGGAAGCCTCTCCTGGAGATGCGGAACGTACACAAGTGGTTCGGCAAGGTGCGTGCCCTCTGCGGCGTCGACCTGATCGTGGACCGCGGGGAGGTCGTGGCCATCATTGGCGACAACGGCGCGGGCAAGTCGACCCTGATGAAGATCCTGGTGGGTCTGATCCCGATGAACGAAGGGGAGATCCTCTGGGAAGGGACTCCCGTCAGGATCCGCAGCATCCAGGATTCCAGGCAGCTGGGAATCGAGCCGGTGTACCAGGATCAGGCGGTGGTCAACTGCATGAGCGTTGCGAACAACGTCTTCCTGGGTCGGGAACCGGTCAAGAAGTTCGGGCCGTTCCGGTTCCTCGACCTCAAGACAATGCGTGATCGGTCCGAGGCTCTGACCCGGAAGCTGGGCCTCAACATCTCCACGGTCGATCAGGAGGTGCGGTTCTGCTCAGGCGGCGAAAGGCAAGGGGTCGCGATATCCCGGGCCATGTATCATGAAGCGCGGCTGACCATTCTGGACGAGCCGATCGCGGCCTTGTCCGTGAAAGGAACCAAGCAGGTACTCGAGTTCATCGAGCAGCTCAAGCTCAAGGACATCGGAGTCATCGTGATCGAGCACAACATAGGGCATGCCTACAGGGTGGCGGACCGTTTCGTGATCATGTCCAGGGGCAGGGTGGTTGCCAACGTGCGCAAGGAGGAAGTCACCCTCGCTGCCTTGGAAGACATGACAATCAGCATGTAAGGGGCCCCAACGTATGGACCGTACGGACAATCGCGGGTTGACCTCAAGAGGCCAGCTCCAAATCTTCCTGCTGGACAATCTCTCCTGGGTTCTGATCCTGGTCTTCTACGCGCTGTTCGCGGTGCTGAGACCCGTCGGCATGTTGAAGCTCCGCACGGTGATCTTCATCATCTACTCGGCCATTCCATTGGGTTTTCTCGTCCTGGGAACGAGCCTGACCCTGATCAGCGGGCGCATCGACCTCTCGATCGCTGAGGTTGCGGGATTCGTAGCCATGCTCTCGGCCCTCTTCGTGACCAAGTGGGCGCCGTTCGTCAGGCCGCCCTTCGACGTCCTGGTCCCCCTGGTGTTTGGCGCGGCCTGCGGTCTGATCAATGGCGTCCTGGTGGGAGTCGTCAAGCTGAACCCGTTTCTCGTCACCCTCGGCACGTCGCTTTCCTTCGACGGGGCGACGCTGCTCCTGCAATCTTTTCCGGTGTACAAGGGCTTCTCGGAACCCTACCTCGCGATCGGAGGCCGAAACTATATCGCCATCCCGATCGTCGTCTGTATCGTGGTCTTACTGCAAGTCGTGCTCAAGAAGACACGCTTCGGGAGCCATGTCTATGCCGTCGGCGGCAACCCGGAGTCCGCCAGGATGCTTGGAGTCGAGCCCAACCGCATGTATGTCCTGATCTACACGTTCAGCGGCCTGGCTGCGGGCCTGTCGGCTCTCTTCTACACTGGTTTCCTGAATGCGGTTACCCCCGGAGTGGCAGACGGGAACGTGTTCCTGGCGTTCGGCGGTGCCATTATCGGAGGGATCGCCTTGGAGGGCGGCCGCGGCTCCATGATCAACGCATTCGCCGGGGTCCTGTTTCTCGGCCTGATCGAGGCGGGGCTGTCCATGTTCAACGTCTCTCCGTTCCTGAGGCGTGTAATCTACGGGGCCCTGGTGGTGTTGGCCATCTGGCTCAACAAATACAGGAGCACGCTCCGCGACATGATCCTGCTTCCCAAGGATGCCGCGTCGGAACCCGTGACGCGGGGAGCCTCGAACCCCGCGAGCTGACCTGCATAGCGAGAGGAGACCTCGAACCCGAGCCTAGCGCGCCTGCAACCCTCGGGGTCGCGGCGGTTGCAGGCAATTGCCAGATGCCCTACAGTTGAGAAAGGTCGACCCTTTCCGCAGGAGGTTCGGTATGGCGGTTGCCAAGGTGTCAGAAATCAGTGCGACTTCCTCCAAGAGCTTCGAGGACGCCGTTCAGCAGGGAATCGCCCGTGCGGGCAAGACCCTGAGGAACATCAAGAGCGCCTGGATCAAAGAGCAGCAGGTCCGCGTCGAAAACGGGCAGATCGCCGAGTACCAGGTGAACATGGCGGTGACTTTTATCCTCGAAGACTAAGAGCCGCTGCGGGGAGGTTGAACTCCCCCCCCCGGTTGGTGCTACGGTGAGCGCATGAAAGCCAACCAACCGCGAGGCGGCACCGAAGACGAGCGGGTCCTGCAGGCACCGGGGCCGCGAGATCTCGAGTTTCTGTCCACCGACCCCTGGCGGGTCTTCCGGATCATGGGGGAGTTCGTGGCCGGTTTCGACGAGCTGGCCGACTTGGGACCGGCGGTCAGCATCTTCGGCTCGGCCCGGGTCAAGCCGGAAGAGGAGCAGTACGCCATGGCGGTCGAGCTGGGCCGCCGGCTGGGCGAACAGGGGTTCGCCGTCATCACCGGGGGCGGCCCCGGGATCATGGAAGCCGCCAACCGGGGCGCGGGGGAAGCGGGCGCACGTTCGGTGGGACTCAACATCGAGCTGTCTTTCGAGCAGCATGCCAATCCCTACCTGACCGACGCCATGGATTTCCACTACTTCTTCGTGCGCAAGACCATGTTCCTGAAGTACGCGGTGGCGTTCGTGATCTTTCCCGGCGGGTTCGGGACCCTGGACGAGTTGTTCGAGGCGGTCACGCTCATCCAGACCGGCAAGATGCAGAACTTCCCGGTGGTGCTCTACGGCCGCCAGTACTGGACCGGCCTCCTGGACTGGCTGCGGGACCGGATGAAGGCCGAAGGCAAGATCCGGCAGGATGAGCTCGAGCTGCTGACCCTGGCCGATTCGGCCGACGAGGCGGTGCGCCTGATCACCCGAGGCGTGCGCGGCGCTCCC
>JAFGFV010000605.1 GCA_016930895.1 Spirochaetales bacterium
CGGCATGCTGGACGTGTACAGCGATCTGACCCAGCAGTCCGCCGCCTTCGGCAACCACTTCGAGCTTCTCGAGATCGACGAGCTCAAGGCCCTGCGGGACGGCGTGAGCGAAGAGCAGATCCAGGACAAGCTGCGGCAGTTTCAGAGCGAGTTCCGGGTGTCCGGCGAGTGCTCGGAAGCCGAGCTGCGCCGCGCGGCCCGCACCTCCTGCGCCCTGGACCTGCTGGTCGACAGGCACCAGCTCGGCGCCCTGGCCTACTACTACGAGGGGACGAGCGGCAGCGAGCACGAGGATCTGATCTCCTCGGTGATCGCCGGCAACTCCCTGCTCACCGGCGCGCACGTGCCGGTGGCCGGCGAGTGCGAGGTCAAGAACGTCCAGGCCATGAAGATCATGGACGCCTTCGGCGCCGGAGGGAGCTTCTCCGAGTTCTACCTGATGGACTTCGAGGAGGACGTCGTGTTCCTCGGCCACGACGGTCCGGCTCACTTTGCCATCGCCGAGGGGCGGGTGGAGCTCGTCCCGCTGCCGGTCTACCACGGGAAACCGGGGCACGGGGTATCCATCCAAATGACCGTGCGCCACGGCCCGGTCACCCTGCTGTCGGTGGTGCAGGACGGGCAGGGCAGGATCAGGCTGCTCGTGGCGGAGGGGGAGTCCGTCCCGGGGGCTGTCCTGGAGATCGGCAACACCAACAGCCGCTATCGCTTCTGCATCGGGGCCCGTCGGTTCGTCAACGAGTGGTCCAAGGCGGGCCCCGCCCACCACTGCGCCATCGGCGTGGGGCACGTCGCCGGCAGGATCGAGAAGCTTGCGGGCCTGCTGTCCCTCGGGTATCATCGCATCTGCTGAGCTTCGGTTCGCCCTGGATGTCGGTACCGCTTTCGCCTTTTTCCAAGTACCTCACTGCCAGCGACCAGGACAAGCGGTGGCGGATCTTCTGCATCGACGCCGGCTGCACCGAGATCAGGCCGGGGGAGCTGTACCCGCCCAGACCCGAGAGCCACCCCCCGCAGTACTCCCGCAACTGGGAGCGGGGCCGGGTCCTGCACGAGTTCCAGATCATCTACGTGACCGGGGGCAGGGGGCGTTTCAAGAGCGCCGGCGGTCTCTCGCGGTCGATCGAGGCGGGGACGGTGATCATGCTCTTTCCGGGGGTCTGGCACTGGTTCTCCCCCTCGCGCGAGACCGGTTGGGACGAGTACTGGGTGGGCTTCGACGGCTCCTATCCGCATTCTCTCGTAAAGGAGGGGTTCTTCTCTCCACGGGAGCCCGTGTTCCAGGTGGGCCTGCATGACTCCCTGCTGCAGAGCTTTCTGGACATCGTCGGGCTGGTGCAGCGGGAGCCGCCGGGGTATCAGCTGGAGGCGGGCGCGGCGGTTCTGCAGATCATGGCCAGGATCCTGGCCATGACCCGCCAGCAGCGCCAGAGCTCCGAGGCGGAGCGGGTCGTGCAGAAGGCCAAGTGCGTGTTCGAGGAGAACAAGCACGGGGTGGTGGACATGGAGTCGCTCGCGCGCTCCCTCGGGCTGGAATACCCACGCTTCCGGCAGATCTTCAAGGACTACACGGGACTGCCGCCCTACCAGTACTTCCTGCAGGTCAAGATCAACAGGGCCAAGTCCCTGCTCCAGGACGAGGGCTACAGCGTCAAGCAGGTGGCCCACATGCTGTCCTTCGACAACCCGTGCTACTTCTCGCGGCTGTTCAAGAAAAAGACCGGCGTGGCCCCCTCGAGCTGGCAGCGCGTGGACCCCGTGGCGTGAGGCTCTTCGTGGATCGAGGGGATCCGCAGGTGAGCCGATACCGTGGCAACTACTTGGACTGAATTTCCTCGGGCCGAATGTTGTCGACCTGACCGTAGAAGAAGATGATGTCCACGAACCCGCCCTCGTCGTACTCGAACACGTGCCATTCCAGCTCGTCGACGTGCAGCGTCGTGCCGGCTTCCAGGGGCGCCGAGTTCTCCAGGCGCTCCTTGCTGTCGCCGTAACGAATCCTGCCGTTGCGAGCCGCGATTACGTAGCAGATCTCCTCGGCGTGCTGATGCGGCTCCATCGGGCCGCTGTCGGCCGAGTAACGGGCAAACCCCATGGTCATCTTGGAGCTCACCGCCAAACCGTCTTTACCGACCACCTTCTGTATGATTCGGCCCGGGAGCCTGACTTCGTCGACCCCATCTCTAGGAATGACCTTCACTCTCTCCTCCTTGTGTCCCTATTCGGTGCCGGTGCCGGCAGAGTCGTTTAGAAATACCCTGCGCACCCAGTCCATGTGTTCCTGCATCGCCTTCCTGGCCCTCATGAGATCCCTTCGCTTGAGCGCTTCGAGGATGTTCCTGTGGTACCGGCACGACAAGGTGAAATCGTCGAGGGAGCTGAAGTACTCCTTGCGCACCTCCTTGACGATGTTGTACACCAGGCTGACGAGCTCGTACAGAACCGTGTTGCCGGTGGCCTTGTTCAACAGCTCGTGAAAACGCACATCGCAGCTCAGGTGCTGCTCGAGGTCCGGGGGTGTGGCGGTCTCCATCCTCTGCACCACCTCTTCCATCTCCTCCAGCTGCTGCTCCGTGATGTTGCGGACCACGAGATCGACGATTGCGATTTCGATGATTTCCCGCGCTTCGATCATGTCGCTGATCGAGTGATGGTGCCGGAACAGACCTAGTTCCACGGGCTTGCGGCCAAGGAAGCCTTCGATCTCCGTGACGTATGACCCCGCGCCCGCCCGCACTTCGATCAGGCCCAGCGCTTCGACTGCGCGGAGAGCCTCTCGGAGCGAGCTGCGGCCGATGTTGAGCTGCTCCAGGAGCAGTTTCTCGGAAGGCAGCTTGTCGCCCGGCTTCAGGTCTCTCTGGATCAGCGTGACCAGTCGCTTGACGATGACATCGTTGAGCCTCTCCCGCTTGATCGGGGCAATCTTGATCTCTTTCCTCATTCTGGCCCCTCATTCCCGGCACCTGACGGGCCCTGCGCCTGGTCCACGACCTCCCTGGCCACCTTCAGCCAGGCTTGCACCCGGTCGAGACTGCCCTCGTAGATCGCATCTGCGCAGATCAGGAGCCTGCGGTCCGGCACCAGGGTCAGGATCCCGCGGATCTGCTCCCGTATCCCATCCTCGCCCGCGTCCATGACGTCGTCCTGGGGATGCATCACTTTCTGGAGCACGATCGAAGGGTCAGCCAGTCGATAGGCCTCGGCCAGGTTGGTCCAGGAGCTCACGTGGAGCATGCGGATGCCCGGAAGCTGGAGAAGGGTCGGCAGGAGTGGGGTCAGGTTGCCGCAGCTGTGATAGTAGCGCGTTTGTCCGTAGAAGCGGGCCAGCTTGAGCTCCGAGGGGAACACGACCTTCTCGTACATCTCCGGGGAGAGCATCGATCCGTCCACCTCGTCGCTGTAGTAGTCCGAAACGTGCACGGGACGATAGTCCACGTAGCAGTTGCTGTACCAGGTCTTTGCGTTGTCCAGGTCCATTGTCTCGACGCCCAGGAAATCGCAGCGCTGCTTCTCCCAGCTGATCCTGCACTCGGCGATGAAGTCCAGGAGCTCCCTCACGAACTCCGGCCGTTCCACCACGTCCATGTACAGGTCCGTGAAGCCCCGCAGGAAGGTCGCCACCGACCAGGGGCTGCGGGACCAGCCGGGAAACGTAACCCGGAGCCTGCCGGCCACCAGGGCGGACAGTTCCTGGTACTTCCGGTGCACGAGGGGCATCGGATCGGTCTCGAAAAAATCCGGAGTCTTGAGCTTGGCGAGATCAGAGGGTTGGGCGATCACCGGCTGCAGGGCGCAGAAGGGGTCTTTCTCATGGTCGAACACGGGAGGTACGCCGAACATGGTGTTCGGCAGGGTTCCCG
>JAFGFV010000112.1 GCA_016930895.1 Spirochaetales bacterium
AGCTGGCCCTGGGTGAGCGCGCGGCCCCGGCTGGCACCGAGCAGGCCGAGGGGCCGGACTCCTCGGAAACTGAACCGGAGGGCCCCGGCGTCGGAGAGCCTGTCGGGAATTACTGGACCTTCCACGCCTGCGCCGGGACCAACATCCCCCTCGGGTCCATGTCCGAGGCCCTGGGCGTCGGGATTCCGGCCTTGGTGTCCTTTGGCTACACCCTGGAGCGACCCTGGGGGGCTCTCGACTTTGCGGCTCTGACAGGGTTCCAGTACCAGGGCACCCGTCAGGACGTGCGCTACGGGTACCACCTGCTCGCCGCTCCCCTGGGCGCGGAGGTGCGCTATACCACTCGCTGGGCCTCGCCCTGGTACGTGAGCGGTGGGGCGGCCGGCGGGGCGGCCTTCAACTTCGTGGTCTACAAGGAAGCCTACCCGTTCCGGGGCAACCTGCTGAACATCAGCGCCTTTGCGGCGCCCTCGGTCGGGGGCGGCTACCGACTTTCCGATCGTCTCAGCCTGGAGCTGAACGCGTACGTGTGGATGGTGTTCTTCACCGATGCGGTGTACTTCGGGCTCACGCCGACCTTCGGCGTGCAGCTGGCCTTCTAGAAAGGCGGGGAACGACATGAAGACGCTGAAGGAGAGAGGAAACATGAAGCCTGTGAGAAGCATTCTGGGTCTCGCCGGGCTGGTGCTCATACTCGCGTTGCTGGTCGGCTCCTGCACGCCCTGGAACCCCCTGGCGGGCGCGGGGATCGGGGAGCTGAAGATCTATTGGGTTGGGGACAGCGTGATCGGCAGTGCCGACCTGGACGGCGGGAACGTCACGGAAGTCTACCGTGATTCGGGGATGCCTTCCTACAGCGGCATCGCGGTCGACCCGGTCAACGGCCAGCTGTACTGGTCGGAGACCACCGTGGCTCCCGGCACCCTCTACCGGGCTGCTCTGGACGGGACGGGCAAGGAGACCGTGGCTTCGATCTATGCCGTGGCCCTGGCCGTGGATCCCTACGAAGGCAAGATCTATTTCACCAGCGGCATGGAAATCTCCCGGATGAATCTCGACGGGAGCGGTGCCGAGAACGTGCTGCTGGGCGGCATGTCGATTTCCGACCTCGAGCTGGACCTCGTCAACGGCAGGATCTACTGGTGCGACGAGATGGTGATCCGCTCGAGCCTGCTGACCAATCCGCTCAGTGCCCAAACGGTCTACAACGCCGACCCCGGGAACGTCGACAGGATCGCGCTGGATGTCGTCGGCGGCATGCTCTACTATAGCGAGGGGCTGGCCTCGGACACCATCCGCAAGGTGAGCGTCTCCGGGGGCACCGCTACATCCGTGTACAGCCCCGGGGGAGTGGGCGTGGGCGGTTTGGACGTGGACCCGAGCGCCGGCCGGGTCTACTGGAGCGTTCCCTCGGCCTCCACGGGAGTACAGATCTACAGTGTAGGCACCGATGGCAGCGGATACCAATCCATCATCGATACGAGCACCGACGAGGCTCGACGGATTGCCCTTTACCTCTGGCCCTGAGCCGCGGGGGGGGGCGGGGCCTGCCCCCCGCTCCGGCGGCATCCGCGCCTGCGCTCACGCTCCGATTCCCCTTGACGGCGGGCGGGCGGCGTTCCTACCTTTGAGACATAGCCCACCGCAGTGAGGAGGAATGTCCATGGCTGAAACCGGCGGCCGCTCGTCCCTTGGCATGTCCGAAAACGTCGCCGCCCTGCTGGCCTACCTGTTCGGGTGGCTGTCGGGGCTGATCATCTTCCTGCTCGAGCGCGAGAGCCCCTACGTCCGCTTT
This sequence comes from Spirochaetales bacterium, assembly GCA_016930895.1. Next base: position 1,796 of record JAFGFV010000112.1, read on the forward strand.
CATGCCCTCCAGAGCCTGATCACCTTCGGGGCCCTGTCCCTGATCATCTCGATCTTCAGCCGCATCCCCGTGGTGGGCGTGCTGGTCGCGGTGGCGGGCGGTATCGCCACCTTCGTGTTCTGGATCCTGGGGATGATCAAGGCCTACGCCGGGGAGCTGTACCGCTTCCCGCTCGTCGGGGACATCGCGGCCTCGCAGATCAGGCCCCGGGAGTAGGGGCGCGGGCCGACCCCGGGCTGGCGGCGGCCGGGCCGCGCTCAGCTGGCGATAATCGCCTCCAGGTCCGCTTCCACCTCCCCTGTGGCCTTGAGGCCGAAACCCTCGACCAGGGTGCGCTTCACGTTCTCGCTTACGAAGGCCGGCAGGGTCGGCCCGATCCGTACCCCCTTGAAGCCCAGCGCCAGGAGCGCCAGCAGCACGCAGACCGCCTTCTGCTCGTACCAGCCTATGGCAAAGTCGATGGGCAGGTCGTTTACGTCGGCGACCCCGAGGATCTCCTTGAGCTTGAGGGCGGTGACCGCCAGGGAGTAGGAGTCGTTGCACTGGCCGGCATCCAGGACCCGCGGGATCCCGTCGATGTCGCCCAGGTCGAGCTTGTTGTAGCGGTATTTCGCGCAGCCCGCGGTCAGGATCACGGCGTCCTGGGGCAGCCTCCCGGCCAGCTCGGTGAAGTACTCCCGGGAGTGCTGTCGCCCGTCGCAGCCTGCCATGACCACGAACTTGCGCAGCTTCCCCGCCTTGACCGCTTCCACGATGGCGGGGGCCAGGCGCTCGACCTGGTCGTGCGCGAACCCTCCGACGATCTCGCCATCCTCCAGGGCCTTGGGAGGCGCGCAGCTGCGGGCCAGGGCGATCAAGGCGGAGAAATCCTTGGGCCGCCCGTCCACCCGGTCGGGGATGTGGGGGACGCCGGGATAACCCGTCATACCGGTGGTAAAGATCCGGTCCCGGTAGGCCTCTTTGACCGGGATGATGCAGTTGGTGGTCATCAGGATCGGGCCGCCGAAATCCGCGAACTCGCTTCCCTGCTTCCACCAGGAGCCGCCGTAGTTGCCCACGAAATGCGGATAGCTCTTGAAGCGGGGGTAGTAGTGGGCCGGCAGCATCTCCCCGTGGGTGTACACGTCCACCCCCGTGCCCGCGGTCTGCTCGAGCAGCTCCTCCAGGTCTTTGAGGTCGTGCCCCGACACCAGGATCCCCGGCCGGGAACCCACGCCGATCTTGACCCGGGTCACCTCGGGGTGGCCGTAGGTCTCGGTGTTGGCCTTGTCGAGCAGCGCCATGCCCTGCACGCAGGCCTGCCCGGCCCTGAGGACGAGTCCCATCAGCTCCTCCACGGAGTGGGCTTCCGCGGTCTCGGCCAGGATTTCCAGCAGCTCCCGGTAGAGCGCGGGGTCCTCGTAGCCGAGCACGAGGGCGTGGTCGCCGTAGGCGGCGAGCCCCTTGAGACCGTAGACGATCAGCTCTCTCAGAGAGCGCACGTCTTCGTTCCCCTCCGAGAGGATCCCGGCCTCCGCGAGCGGCGCAGGCAGCGGCTCCCCGGGGGCGAGGCGCACGCCCTCCAGCGGCGAGAGATCCTGCGGGTCCCCCAGCGCGGCTGCCGTGGCCAGCTTGGCCGCTTCCGCTTCCCGGACCAGGGCGGTGATCCGCTCCGGGTCGAAGTTGGCATTCGTGATCGTGGCGAACAGGGCCTTCATCACGAGGGCTCCCTCCGCGGAGACCTCCGCGCCGGCGGCGGCCTTGCGCCGGGCCAAAGCGGCCAGGCCCTTGAGCGAGTAGACGAGAAGGTCCTGGAGATTAGCGGTGAGTTCGTCCTTGCCGCAGACCCCTTTTCGGGTGCAGCCCGCGTTGCCCGCGGTTTCCTGGCACTGGTAGCAGAACATGCTCATGATGATCCTCCTGGATCGGCGCTGTGGTGTGGTCATGCTCGTTCCAGGGTGCCCGAGCCGCGGCGCGGAGGTCGTTGATCTGGATCAAGGATTCGCGGTCTTTTTTTCCGGTGGGGCGAGGCCCGAAGCCGCCCGGGCGGGGACAGCGGTCGCTTCAGAGGGCCTCGAACTCTTCTTTTGCGTCCAGGAACTCCGGAAACACGTAGGCCAGCTGGCC
>JAFGFV010000606.1 GCA_016930895.1 Spirochaetales bacterium
ACCACGTTGTCCCGGTACACCCTGGGCTTGGGCTTGTAGAAGGGATTGCGGGTGAACAGCTGGACCGCCAGCTCCAGCTCCCGGCTGCTCTGGAGCTTGCGGATCAGGTGGGTCACCCGCCTCCAGGACTCTCGGGGCACCGCCTCCACGCCGCGGTAGGACTTCAGGATCTCCAGCATCTGGCCCCAGTCCTGGCCGAGGTCTATGGCGGGAAGGATCTCCAGGAATTGCTGGAGCTCCTCGGTCACGTGCTGGGAGTTTGTGGCCCGGAAGCGAGGCACGTAGTCGAGCCGGGACTCCGAGATCTGGGGATCGAACTTTCTGAGGAAGTAGTAATAGTCGAACAGGATCAGGTCCAGAAGCAGGGACAGTGAGGCGTACGTATCGTTGATCTGCTTGGTCTTGTTGATGTCGAAGCCCGCGAGCAGGGAGCTCACCTCGTTGTGGGCCTCGGTGTGCAGCTGCTGGAAGGTGGTGCCCTGGGCCCGCTTGTGCAGCGATTCCTCGGACAGGCCCTCTTTGAGAGCCAGTTGTTCCTTGCTCAGGGTGCTGTCCACGACGATCGATTTGAGCACGGAGGAGTCTTTCGCGTTGCGCAGGATACGCCGTCCCGGCGCGAAGGCTCGGTAGAACTCGTAGAAGGTCCTGGCCAGGCCCGCCTCCGCCTGCTCGGTCTTGGGGTTGTAGTAGTGCGCGCCCAGCTTGCGCAGAGCCCTTGCGGATTGCTTCAGGAGCCGGCGGCGATCCTTCTCCGGGTCCGAGGACCCGAGAAACAGGTCCGCCAGCTTCGTGAACAGGCCATCCGAGGTTTCCTGCTGCTGCTGCCGACCCGCGGAGGCAGCCCGCGGACCGCCCTGTTTCATGGCTACAAGGTACGAGAAGCGCGGCAGGCTGTCAACGTGCGCACGCGGGATGTCCCTGGCCGGGGGCGCGGGCGGGACTCTGCGAAACCGTTGCCGCGAATGGGCCGCCGGGAGCCCGTTGCCGCGGATGCGCCGCCGCCGACTCGTTGCCGCGGCAGCCGCGATCGGTCTATGATCAGGTCGTGAGACGTACGACCTTGCTCCTCCTGGCGGCGCTTCTCCTCGCAGCCGCACCGGGCCACGCCCAGTGGAAGACCCTCAAGACATCGGCATTCGTGCTGTTTTACCCGCGGAGCCGGGAGCAGCAGGCACTCGAGGTTCTGGCGGTGCTGGAGGCCACCAGCGGGTACGTGGAGCAGACCCTAGGGCGCCCGGGCCGGCGGATCGCGGTCGTGCTCACCGACGTGGGCATCGAGTCCAATGGCCTCACCGATCCCGTGTTCCGGCGGATCCTGCTGTACCCGTACTCTCCTTCCCCGGGATCCGCGGGATCTCTCGGATCCCTGCAGAGCTGGTGGCGTCTGCTCTGGATCCACGAGTACGGCCACTGGGTGCATCTCGACATGGCGTCGGGCGTGCCGCGGGCGCTCAGGACCCTGTTTGGGAACGTTCTGGCCCCGAACCTCTACGCTCCGACCTGGCTGCACGAAGGGATTTGTGTGTACGCCGAGTCGGGATACTCCCCGAGCGAAGGCCGGCTGAACGACGGAACCTTCGCCGCCTATGTGGCAGCGCTTGCGCGAGAGGATGCCCTGCCCTCGATCGCGGCGGCGACCTTTCAGGACAACGACTTCCCGGGCGGCACCGGGCCGTACCTGTACGGGGGCGTGTTTCTCGGCCATCTGGTGGACAGCTATGGGGAGGAGGCCCTGCGGAAGTTCCTGCGCGGGACCAGCTCCTCGGTCCTGTCGTACCTCTCCCCGCTGATTCCCGCGGTGGGGCTGGACCGCAGCGCCCGTCGTGCCTTCGGGCAGTCCTTCCGGAAACTGTGGGAGCAGTGGCGGGAGGCCGAGCGGCTGGAGGCGCTGCGGCTGGAAGCCGTGGGCCTGGCGCCCCCGGCGGCGGTCTTGACCAGCCGCCCCGGCTGGCTCGAAGAGCCGATCGCCCGGGGCGGGGAGCTGTTCTTCCGGCGCTCCCGCCCCCTGGACACCCGAGCTCTGGAGACGCGCTGGATCTACGAGCTGCTGCGTCTGGATCCGGACAGTGGCCGTGAGGAGGCGCTGGTCCGGAGCCCGGGACCGTTCACCGGCCCGCTGGCGATCCGCGACGGCACCCTGTACTACGCGCTGCTGGAGCTGGACGGAGGCTTCGCCAACACCGAGCTCGCGGGCTACGGGTTCACTGCCCAGGTGTGGGGGCTCGACCTCCAGACCCTGAAACGCCGGAGGCTCTTCCGAGCCCCGTTGCGAACCTTCGCGGTGCTGGCCGACGGTGACCTGCTGTGCAGCCTGGACCGGACGGAGAGCTTCGGTTCCGAGATCGCCGTCTTCCGACGGGGTAGCGGGAGGCTGGAAACGCTGTTCGAGACAGAGTATCTCGTCGCCGAGATCGCGAGCGGGCCCGAGGGGCTGTTCGTGTCCGCGCGCCGCGACGGCGAGAGCTTCGGGGTGTACCGGGTGCACAGCGGAGGGTCCTCCGGCGGCAGCCTCTGGGCGCCGGGGGCGGCCGAGCTCACGGGGGCGGCGCTGTCCGGCGCTGCGGTGCCGGGCCCCACCGTTGCGGTGGCGGGCCCCACCGCCGCGGGCCGCTCGAGCGCTCCGCTGGACCCCGGTCGCCTGAGCCTGGAGCCGCTCCTGGGGAGCTCTTCCACCGAGGGATGGTTGTGCCTGGGTGGTGGGCGCCTGTACTTCGCCGCCAACCCAGGCGGCCGTCATCGCATCTACGCGTGGGAGCTGGACAGCGGACGAGCCGCCGTCTCGGCCTCCCTCGACTACCAGAGCGCCCCGGCCTACGACCCCCGGACGCGGCGCCTCTACGCTCTCACCCTGGAGGCCGGCGGCTACACCCTCTGCGAGGTGCCGGATCCTCTGGCCCAGCCGGCGGCGGCTGCGGCTCCGGCGCCGCAGCGCGCTTTGCGTGAACCCGCGGGTCCGGCGGCGGTTGCCGAGTCCGGGGCTGCGCCGGCGCACCCGGCCCGCTGGCAGCCGCCGCCGGTGCCCGAAGAGCGGGTGCGCCGCGGCGGTTACCTGGACAACCTGGCCACGCTCCTGCCGAAGGCCGTGGTGCCGCTCCTGTTCGCCTTCGACACCGCGACCTACAACGTGCAGGTCGGGGCGGCGCTGCTGGGGATGTCCGCCCTGGGAGACCTGCAGTACGACCTGTC
>JAFGFV010000113.1 GCA_016930895.1 Spirochaetales bacterium
CCCCCGAAGACGATGATGGGCCCCAGCTGCGAGCCGAAGGCCGCCACCGGGTAGACCGTGTTGCGCACGCTGAGAGGGAAGTAGGCCCTGGCATGCTGGATGGCATGCCCGGCCTCGTGCGCGGCGATGCCGAGGGCGGCCACGCTGGAGCCTGAGTACACGGCACGGGACAGGCGCAGGGTCCTGGACCGCGGATCGTAGTGGTCTCGCAGCTCCCCCGCAACCTGCTCCACCGGCACCTGCTCCGCCCCGTGCCCGGACAGGATCCGCCGGGCAACCTCGGCACCCGTGAGCCCGCCGCCAGTCCGGACTTCCCGATAGCGCGCGTAGGTGCTCCGAACGGCCGACTGGGCGATGATTCCCAGCAGGATGGCCGGAATCAGGACCCACCAGTATGAAAAATACCCGATCAAGACGTACGCTCCTCGAAGTGGCTGTGAAGGGGTCGCTTGCTGCGCCCCAGATTTCTAAGATACTAACCCGGCGGAAGATCGTCCAAGCCGGCGATGGCCCAGAGTATTGCAGCTCCCAGGGTGGGGGGCTCGAGGGTTCAGAATTTCCCGCAAATTTGAAGTCGCCACTTCAAATTTACCGGTTTTTCCAATGCACAGAGGCCTACCCCTGGGCGCAGCGCACGACGCAGGGGAATCGCCTCTAGACGCTGATGCCGGCCCTCCAGATGGCGAACTCGGCGAAACCGAAGTTTTCGGCCCTGGTTTCGGCGCCTCCGGCCACCCGCAGCAGCTCGGCGAAGATCCGCTCCCCGCAGCTCTCGACGGTCTCCTCGCCGCTCAGGATCCCTCCAGCGAACACATCGAGGTTGTCCCGCAACCGCGCCCAGGTCCGGGGGTTCCCGGTGATCTTGATCACGGGCATGACCGGGTTACCCACGGGAGTGCCTAGCCCCGTGGTGAACAGGCACACCTGGGCCCCGCCCGCGGCCATGCCGTTCAGGGACTCCACGTCTGCGCCCGGGGAATCCATGATCACCAGCCCGCGTCGAGTCGGGACTCCGGCGTAGCGGAGCACCTCCACCGGCGGAGTGGTCCCCCCCTTGAGGATGCAGCCTAGGGACTTTTCCTCGAGGGTGGTGAGGCCCGCCGCGATGTTGCCCGGGCTGGGATTCCCGCCCCGCAGGGAGGCCCCCATGTGGGCCACCTGGGCTTCCATGTCCCGGACCAGGCCCAAAATACCGGCGGCTACCTCCGGGTCTGCGGCCCGACGCGCCAGGATCTGCTCGGCCCCGATCAACTCGGTGGTCTCGCTCAGGATCACGGCCCCGCCCTCCCCGACAAGGCGGTCGCTGGCCGCTCCCACCGCCGGGTTGGCCGCCAGTCCCGAGGTCGGATCGGAGCCGCCGCATTCCAGGGCCACGGTCAGCTCTGAGACGGGGAAGAGCCGGCGCTTCTGCCGCGCTGCGGCCTTCAGCATCCTCCTCGCGGCAGCGGCTGCGCGGTCAGCGGCCCGGGCCGTGCCGCCCTCCTCCTGGATGACCACCAGCTCCACCGGCTTGCCCCGCGCCCGCAGCGCCTCCGCCACGGCGGCGGGCCGCGCCGTCTCGCAGCCTAGGCCCACGACTACGACGCCGAATACGTTGGGGTTGGCTCCGATCCCGACCAGGGTCCTGATGGTCATCTCGGCATCCTTGCCGATCTGACCGCAACCCAGCTGGTTGGCGGCGAACACGGCCCCGCGGGCTTCATTCGCAGCGCTTCGCGCCGTCTCGGCGGCACAGATGACCGTGGGCAGGATCAGAACGTGGTTGCGGACCCCTGGGGCACCGGAGTCGCGCTCGAAACCGGCGAAGTTCATTCCAGCACCTCCGTGGCGTTCTGCGGACTGGAAGTCTCCCCCCGGGGACTGCGGAGGTTGTGGGTGTGGACGTGCTCGCCCGCTTGGATCGCCTGGGTCGCGGTTCCAATGGTTTCCCCGTACTTGACCACCGGGTCTCCCACCGCGTGCGCCCGCAGCGCGAGCTTGTGGTACGCAGGGATGTGATCACGCGCCGTGAGCTGCGGGACCGCGATCCCCGCCGAACCCGAGCCGGTGCGAAGCTGGACCGGCTGGCCCGGTTCGAGGTCGGTCAGGGCGGTGGCCACACTGTCGTGGCGGTGCAGGAGGATGGCAGCGGGGTTCGCCCGCACGTTGAGATCAGCCATGTTGGAAATCCTGTAAGACTATGCTGGAGCGATCTTACTGGATCCCGGGCGGGCGCGTCAAAGGGGCCGGTGCGCCTGCCGCACAGAGGGGGGACCTCTGGCGCAGCGGGCCGTTGCAGCGGGCCGTTGCAGCGGGCCGCCGGAACGGACGCGCGAACCGTTCTTGTTTACATTTGTCAGGGCTTGTACTACACTCCCACGGACGAGGAGTCCGAAGCATGAGGAGCGTGGGGTTCATCGGCGGCGGGAACATGGGTTTGGCCCTCGGGCAGGCTCTGGCTCGCCGTTTCCCCGAGATCGAGCTGTTCGTGTGTGACCTGCGTCCAGAGCGGGTGGTCCGCTTCCGCGAGAGCCTGCCGGCCTCCCAGGCGGCGGAGGGGCCCGGTCCCCTCGCGGCCCGTGCCGAGGTGGTGTTTCTGGCGGTGAAGCCCCAGGACCTGCCCGCGGTCCTGGAGGGGATCCGCGCGACGGATCGCCTGGTGGTGTCCATCGCCGCGGGGGTGCCGCTGGCCCGGCTGGAGCAGGCCCTGCCTTCGGCCCGGGTGGTGCGGGTCATGCCCAACACCCCCTGCCTGGTAGGGGCCATGGCTGCGGGCTACGCCTGCGGCGCGCGGGCCAGCGCCGAAGACCGGCAGACCGTGGCCGCGCTGCTCGGCGCCGCCGGATACGCCGTGGAGCTGGACGAGGAGCTGCTGGATGCGGTCACGGGCTTGAGCGGCTCCGGGCCGGCTTTCGTGGCCCGCCTCGTCGAGGCCTTCCTCGCGGCCGGCGAGGCCCTCGGCCTGCCCAAGGAGGCGGCGCGGAAGCTGTCCCTCCAGACTTTCGAGGGGACCGCGCGCCTCTTGGCGGAGACCGGGATGAGCCCGCAGGAGCTCGTGGACATGGTGAGCTCCCCGAAAGGCACCACCGTGGCGGGGCGCCGGGTTCTGGAGGCCTCCGAATGCAGGCAGGCCATCATTGAGACGATCGCCGCGGCGGCGCGGCGCAGCAAGGAGTTGGGACGTTGACGGTGCGCGAACAGGCCGAGGCGGCCCGGAGGGCGAGCTTCCGGCTGGCTTCGGCGGCGACCCGGATCAAGGACCAGGCCCTGGAGGCGGCGGCCTCGGCTATCGAGCGCGCCCGGGGCGAGGTCCTGGAGGAGAACCGCAAGGATCAGGAACAGGCCAGGGCCACGGGGCTCAAGGACTCGCTGCTCAAGCGTCTGGTTCTCACGGAGGGCAAGATCGAGCAGATCGTGGCCAGCGTGCGGGACCTGGTGCGCCTGGAGGACCCGGTGGGAAAGCGCAGGCTCGCCCGGGAGCTCGACGACGGGCTGGTGCTGACCCAGGTGACCGTGCCCATTGGGGTCGTGGGGGTCATCTTCGAGTCCCGGCCGGACGCCCTCGTCCAGATCTCCACCCTGGCCCTCAAGTCCGGCAACGCCGTCATCCTGAAGGGCGGCTCGGAGGCGCTGCACTCCAACCGGGTCCTGTTCCGCTTGATCCGAACAGCCGCCGAAGAGGTAGACCCGGTGTTCCTGGGCGCCTTTCAGCTGGTCGAGACCCGTGAGGACGTGCGGGCGCTGCTGGAGCTCGACGGCCTGATCGACCTCATGATCCCCCGGGGCTCGAACGAGCTGGTCCGCTCGATCCAGGAGTCGACCCGCATCCCGGTGCTCGGGCACGCGGAGGGGGTCTGCCACGTGTACGTGGACGCCGACGCGGACCTGGACATGGCCGTGGAGGTGGCCTGGGACGCCAAGTGCCAGTATCCGGCGGTGTGCAACGCCATGGAGACCCTGCTGGTGCACCAGGCGGTGGCTTCTGCCTATCTGCCTCGGCTGGCGGAGCGCCTGGAAGGGGTGGAGCTGCGGGGAGACGAGAAGGCCCGCGCCCTCATCCCCTGCGGCGTGGCTACCCCGGAGGACTGGCGGACCGAGTACAACGATCTGATCCTGTCGATCCGGGTGGTGGATTCCCTCGAAGAGGCGGTGGAGCACATCAACACCTACGGCAGCCATCACACGGACGCCATCGTGACCCGGGACCGGGCCGTTGCGGAGGGCTTCCTGGCCGGGGTGGACTCCTCTTCGGTCATGTGGAACTGCTCGACCCGGTTCGCCGACGGTTTCCGCTACGGCCTGGGGGCCGAGGTTGGCATCTCGACGGGCAAGATCCATGCTCGCGGCCCGGTCGGGCTGGAGGGGCTGGCGAGCACCAAGTACGTGCTGGAAGGCACGGGACAGGTGGTGGCGGACTACGTGGAGGGACGAAAAGTCTTCACCCATCGGGACCTGGGAGCGGAGGGGCCATGAGGATCCTGATCAAGATCGGCAGCGCCCTGATCAGCAGTCACAACCGGATCCACTACCGCTGGCTCAAGGGCAAGACCCGGGAGATCGCCGCCCTGCACAGGCAGGGCAACCGGCTCATTCTGGTCAGCTCCGGCGCGGTGGCAGCGGGCATGGAGATCGAGGGGATGACCGTGCGCCCCACGGATACCCTGCAGCTGCAGCTTCTCTCCGGGATCGGCCAGATCAAGCTCATGAAGTACTACAAGGATTACTTCAAGCCCGAGGGGATGCGGGTGGCCCAGATCCTCCTGACCCATCACAACTTCTCCAGCCGCAACGAAGAGACGACGGTCAACGCCATCATCGACGCCTACCTCGAGCGAGGGGTGATCCCCGTGGTCAACGAGAACGACATGGTCAACAAGGAGGAGGTGGAGTTCCAGCCGGTCTTCTCCGACAACGATATCCTGGCCGCGCTGGTGGCCATCCGGGCCAGGGTGGACCTGCTCCTGATTCTGACCGACGTGGACGGCCTGTTCCGGGCCAATCCCAAGAAGAACGCCCACGTGGAGTTCATCGAAGAGGTTCA
>JAFGFV010000114.1 GCA_016930895.1 Spirochaetales bacterium
ACAGCTTCCTGATCAGAGCGTTGAGAGACATGTTGTGCCTCTTCGCGTACTCTCGCCCTGCTTCCAGGGTCTGTTCGTCGAGTGATAGGGTGATGTTCTTCATTTTCGGCCTTTTATCACAGTTTATGTGCGCATTTAACCCGTGTCAACGGCAATTCGTCGTGGCGGGAACGGCTGGTCCGGGATCGGCCCTCCATCAGACTCCTCCTCTTGCCGAAGCCGCCCCACCGCTACGGAGATTCGACCCCGCGGCACCCCAGCTCTCCAGCATCCTGCGGGAGCGGATCCACGCGTCGAGAAGGACGTCATGCAGCACGGCGTTGCCCAGACCTGGGGCCCCGTGGTCGGTGGCCGGGCGGCCACGTCGTGCAGGAGAAGTGCCGTGTGTCCTGCGCACGGCCTTGGAAGCCCGGCGCAGGGTCCGGCTCTTCCGCCTTTAGGGCCCGTGAGTCTGCTCGCTGCGAGTCTGCTCCCTGCGAAGCGTCGGAGGAGCACTGTCTCCGCGTTCGCCTGGGGTGCTGCTCCTGCTGCTGTGAAGCTTCTCCCTCAGAATCAGAGAGAGAAGCCCAGCATGATCTGGACGCTGTTGTGCACCGAGGGATACTTAGTCACGTCGAAGGTCTGCCAGGTCACGCTGGACAGGTCGATCGTCTTGCCGATGGGCAGAAACATGAGCGCATAGCGCGCCTCGATCAGTGCGCCCGAGGGGAATCTGAACTCCACTCCGGCAACTCCTCCCGCGATCAACCGGTATTCGGCATCCTTCACGTCGTCTTCGAAGAAGAACAGCACCTCCCCTTTGGAGTTCTGCGAGTACAGCTGGGTGCCCAGGAGCAGGTAGTGCACGTCGGGACCAGCGTAGATGTGGAAGCCCGCCCCGGAAGCGGTCGTCAGCCTGAGCTTGATGAGAAGCGGCACCTCGATCACGCTGTAGCTCAAGAAAGCCGTCTCGTTCTCGTCTCCGAAGGCGAACCCGGTCATGGTGTACAGGATCTCGGGTTGAATGGCCAGGAAGTCGAACAATCCGAAGGTCAGACCAACGCCCCCGGTCAGATTGATCATGGTCGGGGGATATCCCTTCTTGAAGCCCACCATTAGCTTGGTCTTTGCGCCGGGCCACGTGGATATCCATTCGTCGTATCCGGACCCCGTCATGAACGGGAAATTGACGCCGGCCTTGATGGAGAAGCCGAAGTCGAAGCCGAAGGCGAGTCCTGCGACAAACACCAGTGCGACCACCAAGAACACGACTCTTGCACGTTTCATCTCTGCTTCCTCCTCCTGTCGATTCGCGGTTACACCCGGACCCGTAGGGATCCCTGCCTGGCCCGTCTCTGCAGTCTCAGAGTATAGTGCAGCAGAGAGAGCGCTGTCAAACTCCCCGACTCACCGGAGCTCTTGCCCGCAGGGCGACTCTTGCCGAAGCCGCCCCGCCGATGCTGATCGGCAACGTGTTCCAGCAGCTCTACACCACCGTGGACAGCGTGATCGTGGGGCGCGGGGTGGGGAAGGAGGCCCTGGCCGCGGTGGGGGCCTCCTTCCCGGTGCTGTTCTTCGTGATCTCCCTGATCATGGGCATCACCATGGGGGCGAGCATCATGCTCGCCCAGTTCTTCGGGGCCCGGGACCAGGTACGGCTCAAGAAGACCATCGACACCTCCCTGATCTTCCTGCTGTACGCCTGCGCGGAGGTCACGGTGGCGGGGCTGGTCCTGAGCGGGCCGATCCTGAGGGCCCTGCGCACTCCGGCAGCGGTCTTTCCCCTGGGCCGGCAGTACCTGCAGATCATGTTCGCCGGCATGGTCTTCATGTTCGGCTACAACGCGGCCAGCGCGATCCTCCGGGGCCTGGGCGACTCGAGGAACCCTCTGTACTTCCTGATGATCGCCACGGTGATCGCCCAAGGGGTTTCCTTCCTGATCGGCCTGCGCTACATGCGGCGCTCCCCCCATGAGTTCCTGTGCGTGTCGCTGCGGCGGATGCGCCTCGACCGGGAGATCTTTCGGACGATGCTGCGCATCGGCCTGCCCTCGGGCATCCAACAGTCCCTGGTCTCCCTGGGCTTCGTGGCCCTGACCCGGATCGTGAACCCGTTCGGCACCAACGTGATCGCCGGGTACACCGCCGCCTCGCGGCTGGACAGCTCCGCGGCCATGCCGGCCATGAACCTGTCGATGGGGGTGTCCACCTTTGTCGTCTGACTCTGGATCTGCCGGGTCGGGATTCCTTTGCCATGGGTGAGGCCCTCTCCTTCCGGGTGCCGCCGGAGCGCTGCTGCCTCCTGGAGCGTTGAAGGGGCGGCGCTCCCCTCCGCGCGGTCAGACAGGCGCTCTGCGCGCACAGGCCTTGTTCGACTTGACGCCGGCGCTACCCCGTGGGAGACTCGTGGGGCGCAAGAGGCGCAAGAGTGGGGGAACGGACGATGAAAGCTGTGGCAGTATACCCGGGAAAGCCGGGGAAACTCCACCTGGTGGAGACGACTGAACCCCGCATCGACGAGGTCCCCGAAGGGCGGGGTGTGCTGGTGGACGTGCTCCAGGTGGGTCTCGATGGCACGGACCGGGAGATCTGGGCCGGGGAGTACGGGCGGGCCCCCGAAGGGTACGAGTTTCTGATCATTGGCCACGAGTCCCTGGGCCGGGT
>JAFGFV010000607.1 GCA_016930895.1 Spirochaetales bacterium
CTCCCCTTCTTCCACCAATAGCGTTCTGCCTCCGAGCTTCTCGAAGCCGAGCAGGTAGTCCACCCGGTTGTCGATCAGCAGCACCTCCGCCGCCTGCAGTTGTAGATCGTGGAGCACCCGCGTATACAGCGAGGTGTGGGGTTTGCCCTGCATGTCGTTGAAGCGAATGTCGTAGATCCTCCGGAACAGGTCCTGGATTCCGAGAAAACTCAGGATCCGCACGGCATGCTCGCGGGGCGAGTTGGTCAGGACGGACATGCGCAGGCGCACCCGCTCGAGGGCGGGCCGCAGCTCGGGGTCCCGGCGCAGGTACCGCTCGATGTCCGTGGGATGGGTGTAGGCCAGGTACTCGTCCGGGCGGGTGTAGCGGAACTGCTGGATGAGCCCGGAGAGGGTCGCGCCGTAGCGGCGGCTCAAGTCCCGCCGGATCTCGACGGCGCTCTGGGCGTCGATTTCCAGGAACCGCGCCACGAACTCGTTCATGCGCCGCTCGATCTCCTCGCGCAGCCCGCTGGAGGCGGGGTACAGGGTGTCGTCGAGGTCGACCAACAGGTGCCGGAGAGCGGGAGCCATGCCCGCACTCTACGGGTTTGCCCCTTCCCTGTCCAGGGGCGGGGCGAACCCGGCGGCTTCGTTGCCACCGGCAAGGGAATCGAGCTACTATCGAGGGACGATGAAGATCATCATCGGCCACGGCAACATGGACCTGGACTGCATCGCCTCCATGGTCCTGGCCCGGTACCTCTTCCCGGATCATCGCCCCGTGCGCAGCAGCCTGATCCACCCGATCGCCCGCAACCTGTACAACCTGTTCGAGGACAGGCTCTCCTTTGCCCGCCTGCAGGAGCTGGAGGGGCGGCAGATCGAACGGGTCGTGGTGGTGGACACCCGCACCCTGGACCGCATCCGGGACTTCCTGCCCTACTTCGACCCGGCGAACACCGAGGTCGTGGTCTTCGATCATCACGGGGAGGACACCTCCGATATCCCCGGGGCCGTGGTGCGGGAAAAGCCGGTGGGAGCGAACACGACCCTGCTGGGGCTGGAGCTCCTGCACCGCAACATCACCATAGCGGCCGAGGATGCCACCATAGCGCTGACCGGCATCTACGCGGACACGGGCAACTTTACCCACGAGAACGTGGGATACGGCGACTTCCAGGTGGCCTCCTTCTGCCTGCAGTGCGGCGGCTCGCTGCAGCTGGTGAACACCTTCCTCAGGCCGTTCAAGGAAGAGCACCAGCTGGCCCTGTTCCACGAGCTCCTGGGCCGCCTGGTGTTCCGCAACGTCCGGGGGCACCTCGTGCTCCTCGCTTCGCTGGAGCTCGAACACAAGGCTCCCGGCCTGGCGGCCGTCACGGAAAAGGTGTTCGAGATCGAGAGCCCGGACGCCCTGTTCGCCGTGTTCGGATTCCGCAAGGAGCGCCAGGCGATCGTGATCGCCCGCAGCCACAGCCGCGATCTGGACGTCCAGAAGGCGCTGGAGGCCTTCGGCGGGGGCGGTCACGCCATGGCCGCTTCCGCGATGGTCAAGGACTGCACCGCTGGGCAGGTGTTTTCCCGGCTGGATCAGCATCTCCAGGCAACCCTGCAGCCGGCGGTCACCGCAGGGCAGATCATGACCCCGGCGCCGCTCACCATCCTCGAGACAGAGAGCCTGCTGGAGGCCTCCCTGTCCCTGGAGCGCGCGGACCAGACCGGGGCGCCCGTGGTGGACGCCTCCGGGAAGCTGGTGGGTTTCATCAGCCTGCGGGACATCATGAAGGGCCGCAAGGCGCAAGCCATGCACGCCCCTGCCAAGGGCTACATGACCCGGAGGGTGATCAGCGGAAGGCCGCAGACCCCCGTCCGGGGCATCGAGCGGCTGCTCTTCGCCAACAACATCGGTCACCTCCCGATCGTCGAAGACGACCGGGTGGTCGGGATGGTGACGCGGGGTGACTACCTGCGACTCATCGCCGCCCGCGGCCAGGCAGACCGGGAGTTCCTGGAGGCCCTGAGCCAGAAGGTCGAGGCCGAAGAGGCCGCAAAAGGGGCAGGCAAGAGCTCCAGGGGGAGGGCGAGCTGAGCGGGCATGTTTCCCGGGGCGGCCCGAACGCCCAGACCCGGGCTCTGATTGCTGCCTCCCGGGAGCTGACGGAAACCCTCGCGAAGCTGAGCTTCGGCGACCCGGTGCGCTACGTGTACAACCCCCTGCAATACGCCCGGCGGCCCCACGAGGCCTACCTGACCCTCTACGGCGGCTCCCGCAAGCGCGTGGTGTTCGTGGGCATGAATCCCGGGCCGTGGGGAATGGCGCAGACCGGCGTCCCGTTCGGCGAGGTCGGGATCGTGCGGGACTGGCTTAGGATCCAGAGGCCGGTGGAGCGCCCGCCGGCCGAGCACCCGAAACGCCCCGTAGCCGGCTTCGCCACTCTCC
The DNA here is from genome assembly GCA_016930895.1 of Spirochaetales bacterium. The sequence continues at coordinate 2,420 of JAFGFV010000607.1, forward strand.
GCAGCGAGGCGAGCGGCCGGCGGCTGTGGGGGCTCGTGCGCGAGCGCTTCCGCACCCCGCAAGCCTTCTTTGTCGAGCATTTCGTGGACAACTACTGTCCGCTCCTGTTCCTGGACGGCGCCGGGCACAACCTGACCCCGGACAAGCTCCGCGCCCCCGACCGGGAGCGGCTGTATCCCCCCTGCGACGAGCACATGCGCCGGGTGGCGGA